>CALGBT010000932.1 GCA_937884235.1 uncultured Pseudomonadota bacterium | reverse complement strand
GTCGGGAAAGGCCGTCAACAGGCAGAGCCCGATTTCCTGTTTCGAACTCTTGGATGCCTCCAGTGACCGGGCCACCCGAGCGAAGAGTTGCGCGGTCTTCAGTACCTCACGGGCGGCGTTGGCGTTGATGCCCAGCCGCTCACAGGTCGAGGGGTTGAAGCTGGCTGCCTGCGCCGCCTCCAGCGCGCGCTCGACCCGAGCAAAGGGGTCGGAGCTTTCATCATCAGTTCGTGCCTCGAAACGGGCCTCACCATCCCGGGCAAAGAGACTCCGGTCAGTTAGCAACGCCGCCCAGAGCGCTGCCTGCACGAGATTTCCCGTACGCTTCCCCTCCACCACCAGCCGGGCGAGTCGAGGATGCATGGGCAAGATGGCCATCTGTCGCCCCGTGGAAGATATCTGGCCGTCAACCAGTGCTCCCAGAGCCCGCAGCAGATTCTCAGCAGCTGCGAGCTTCTCGGCCGGAGGAGCTTCCAGCCACGGCAGGGCAGCTACGTCTGAGACTCCAATGGACCGCAACATGAGAACATGGGCGGTCAGGTCCAGGCGCTGCACCTCTGGCAAGTCGGCGGTGGGCCGTGAGCGCTGGTCATGCGCCGACCACAACCGGCGGCAAGTCCCTGCCGCCACCCGCCCCGCACGCCCCGCCCGCTGGTCCGCCGAAGCCTGGCTGATACGCTGCATGGCGAGCATGTTGAACTGCCGGCGCGGGTCATACATCACCCGCCGCACCAGGCCTCCATCAACGACGTGACGCACACTCTCAATGGTAATGGATGTCTCCGCCACGTTGGTGGCAACAATCACCTTGCGGCGGGGCCCGGCAGTCACCGCCCGGTCCTGCGCGGCCACTGGCAACTGGCCGTAGAGGGGCAGAAAATCCACCCCGTCGTCACGCACCAGTTCCCGACACGCGGCAATGGTCCGCTCAATCTCGTAGATACCCGGCATGAAGACGAGAACGTCGCCCTCCAACTCCTCTACCAGGGTTCGCTGCACCGCTTGCGCCGCCTTGTCCCAAACCCGGGCACGGTCGTCCGGCCGGCTCTCACGATAGCGAATATCCACTGGCCAGAGGCGCTGGTCAGTGGTGAGCGCGGGGCAATCCATGTGCCGGGCCACAGCCTCGGCATCCATGGTGGCCGACATGACGACCAGCTTCACCCCCATCCCATCCTGCCCCTGGGCACGGAGTATCAAAGCCAACGCCGTGTCACCATCCAGATGGCGCTCATGGAACTCATCAAGCACCACCGCCCCAACTCCTGACAACCCGTCGGGGCCGGCCATCATCCGCAGGAAGAGCCCCTCCGTAACAAAGAGGATCCGCGTCGCTCCACTGACATGACGCTCATGGCGGGTCTGATAGCCCACCAGTCCACCCACCTCACACCCCAATTCCTCCGCCACTCGCCGCGCCAGCAACCGCGCCGCCAGCCGCCGGGGCTGCAGCACCACAATCCGCCCGACCACTGCCCCCAACAACATCTGCGGGACCTGAGTCGACTTGCCGGAGCCAGTCGGGGCGCAAAGCACCACCCGCCTATGCGCGGCCAGCGCAGCAAGCAATGGGTCGTTGAGTTTTCGAACGGGCAACATGCTTGGGCTCAGGCGATCCCATGCGAGAAGAAGACCGGGATCAGCATCCAGCCGTCGGGATTCTCGGCCATGGCGGCCAGCTGCCGCAAGACCTCATCGTCGGGCCCATCCTTCCAGAGGCCAGCCCGCCTGAGAGTCTGCTCCTTGAAGCTGAAAGCGATATTCACCAGGAGTGATTTAGGCAGGTCATGGGAAGTCACCGGAGCAACTTCGGTGAAGGGTTCCACGAAGCCCGCCGCATGCATGTGCGCCATAAGTTTGCGGCCCACAGAACGGTCACCACCCAGGCCACGCTGGGCTCGCGCCGCTCGCACCTGGAAGTCCCGGAGCCCATCAGGTTCGGGGAAGATAACCACGCCCTCGTCATCCACATCAGCGACCACCACCACGCCCCCGGGACGGGTCACCCGCCGCAGTTCCCTGAAGATGGGTATGGGATCGGGCACATGCTGCATGACAAAGCGAGCATAGCAGAAATCTACGCTATCATCGGGCAGCGGAATCTCCTGACCTTTGCCGGCAATGAACTCGCAACGGTTCGCGATACCGTTCTCCTCAGCGCGCTCAGCAGCCCGCTCCCGCAGCATCGCTTCCGGCTCAACACCAATGACCTTGCTGCGCGGGAACGTCTGGGCCAGCATGAAACTGGTCACCCCCGGCCCACTCCCCAGGTCAAGATAGGTGCTGTGGTCACGGAACCCGGCCCGGCGCAACCAGTGCAGTTCAACGCCCCACCCTACCCTCGCCTGGGCCTCCAGGCGCTCCAGTTCGGCATTGGGGTCGTCCAAGGTGACTATGGAGTAAGACTCCTGCGCCAGGGTCGCCTGCTTCAAAGCTGTCCCCCCCTGCTCCCGCACCGGCCGTTCTCCCGCCTCCACCTGACTGTGGAGGGAGGCCACCTGGTCCGTGGTCGACTCCAACCGCATGCTCAGCAGGCAGTTGAGGTTCCGACTGACCCGCAGGGCCGCCGCAATGTCTCTCTTCTCAAGCTTGTCCAGCAAGTTATGCGGCAACAAGAGCACCTCAGAATCCTCAATAGCCTTGGTATTGGCCGTGCGACCGGCCCGCAACAGCGATGCCATTTCGCCGCAGACTTCGCCGGCGCCCAGCACCGCCACATAGTGGGGGCTGTCGCCATCATCCATGGTCACGCCGACCTTCCCGGACAGAATCACCGCCATGCCCCGCTCGTGCTCGCCCTTGCGATAGAGAGTCTGCCCGGCGCGCAAACAGACCGTGGGGAAGGCCCCCAGAAGATTGGACACTTCCTCGTCGGTGAAGCCATGGAAGATCGAAACCGGAGTCCCCGCCATACCATGCGCAATGGCTGCCCACAA
Organism: uncultured Pseudomonadota bacterium; assembly: GCA_937884235.1. GTDB lineage: Bacteria > Myxococcota_A > UBA9042 > CAIXZC01 > CAIXZC01 > CALGBT01. The sequence continues at coordinate 10,263 of CALGBT010000932.1, read as the reverse complement.
CGCCTTGCGCTCCATGACGGTGGTGGCCGGCTCGGAGAAATCCGCATAGAGTTCCTTCAACTTCCGCGCCACCCGGCCGCCGTCATCCACGTCATCGGGCATCAGATGAATGATGGGGCTCTTCACCTTCTTGATGTACTCCCGGTCCTGGGCCGCATGCACCAGCATGGCCCTGAGTCCTCCGCTCTTCCCGCTGCGATAGGGGGCACCGTAGTTCCTGAAGCCGATCTGATGATAGAGGTTGACCAACGCCATTTCCGCGACGCACAGTTCCAACTCTCGCCGCTGCTTGATCAGCTCCCGGTAGAGAGCCAGAAAGAGCAGCGAGGCCACGGTCTTGCCGCGGTAGGCGGGATCGACCATGAACGCACTTGAGTAGCCCATCTTCGCCGGGTCAAACGCCTCCAACATCGGGCGAAGGTTCATCTGCTCCTTCAGAACATCAGGAAAGGACGGGTCGACCAGGGTATTGTTGCGAACCGTCCCAACTACTTCGCCGCTCTTCTGGTCAACTGCCGCCAGCAAGTACGCGTTCTTGTCCATGTCATCATTGTAGCTCCGCCGCTCATGGTCAATGCCCCCGAGGACCTTCCCGAACTCCTCCCCGTAGATTCGGTAGCGGAAACGATAGACTTCCTCACGTTGCTCCGGCGAATTTGCTTCAACGATCCTGACGAACATGACTCTCCTCCACTGGCTTAATCGGGTAAAGCGAGGGGATGGAACAAACCTCACCCGAGAGATCAGTCTATAGCCAAGCCCCCGCGCGGGCAAAGAATCCGATAGTGCCGCCTTCGCTCTTGCTGGACTGCGTCTCGCCACGTACCATCGGGCTCTGGACAAGGAGGAAACCATGCACAGATTCGCGGTCTGGTTCGGGTTGGCACTGCTACTCTCTGCGTGCTCCGGTAGTAATGGAGCAGCGGACGGCACAGCACTGGATTCCTCGGCCGATTTCACCAACGGTCCAGAGGTCACCGGTACCGACACCAACCTGGATCTTCTGCCAGAATTGGCCCTCGACCTGCCTGGTGAAACCCTCCCCGAATATCCTCCGGAAGAATGCAACCAGTGGAGCTTCCCGTGGTCCGACAGCCCCCTCTACATTGAACGCTCAGCCAACTACGCCCTCGACGAGGCCAACCTGGACGTGCTGGGCAACCGCCTCGTGGCCGTTGACCTCGACGGCGACTTCTACCCGGAGCTGGTTGTTCACAAGGGCGGCTCCCACAATCGTGACGACCCGGCTAACGGCACCTTCGAGCGGCGCATCCTGGCCAATCGGGCCGGCGCGGTGGGGCGAACTTTTGAGGACATCACGGCGGAATCCAACTACGGCATCATCCCCGGAACTACCGACCTTGGCCGAGCGGCCCATCTGGCCGTCTTCGCCGACGTCGACAACGACGGCGACCTCGACGCATTTTCTGGAACCCACTGCGACAAGAATTCCGAGACCAAAGTACCCGACCGCTCCATCATTCTGCTCAATGACGGCACCGGCCATTTCGAGCCAGCCCCAGCCAGCGACATCAGTCCGGAGGAGGAATGGAGCACCTCAGCGGCCTCCTTCATCGACTATGACCTCGACGGCATCGTCGACCTCTGGGTGGGCAATTGGTACGTCCAGTACGGCTATCTCAATGGGCTGCAGGACCGCCTCTACCGCGGCAACGGTGACGGCACCTTCACTGACGTCACACTCGAGGCGGGCCTGGGCACCACTGACAGCGGCTATGCCGAGGGTACCAACCATCGCCCCACCTTCGGCGTCACCACCTGCGACATCGACGGCGATGGTGATGGCGACCTCCTCAGCAGCTCCTACGGTCGGCAGATGAATCAACTCTTCCTCAACAACGGGGACGGGACCTTTGTCAACATCGCCGACGAAGTTGGGTTCTCCGCGGACAGCAACCAGGATTTCAGCGACAACCAGTTTTACGCTTGCTACTGCCACGCCTTTGGCGGCAACTGCGAGCCCATGCCCCCCAAGCCAGTCATTCAATGTCAATCCAACTACTGGAGCGACAATGATAGCGAGGTCTGGCGCAACGGCGGCAACACTTTCTCCACCGCCTGTGCTGACCTCGACAACGACCTCGACCTTGACCTCTACAATGCCGAGATCGTCCACTGGCACATCGGCCAGTCGTCTGACCCGTCGCAGATCTTGCTCAACGACCCCACCCAGACACCCCTGGGCTGGACTCTCAACCGTCCCGGCCGCGCGGCCACCGGCCTGGTCAGGCCTCGCATGGGCTCCTGGAACGAAGGCGACATCTACGCCGCCATCTTCGATGCCGATGCCGACGGCTGGCCCGATATCTTTCAACCGTCTTCGGATTACCCCGATACCCACGGCTGGCTCTTCCGCAACCTGGGCGACGGCACTTTCGAGAATAGCGACGAGCTCTACGTCTCCGGCCTCTCCCTGGACCGCATCGGCGGAGTCACCGTTGCCGACTTCGACCGGGATGGCGACCTCGACACCGCCGTGGCCTTCAGCACCATGCGCTGCGACGGCGCTTGCGAGTTCAACAAGCCGGTAGTACGCATGTTCATCAACACCCTCAATGGCCGCAGCAACTGGTCATCCATCCGCCTCGTTGGCAAAGGCCAGGGCGGTGCCAACGCTGCCGGCATCGGCGGCCGCATCGTCATCACCGCCAACGGCCAATCCCAGGTGCGCGAAATTGGTGGAGGCTATGGCCACATGGGCATGCAAAACAGCCTCGAGGCCCACTTCGGCCTGGGCGATATCTGCACTATCGATAAGCTGGAAGTGCACTGGCCCAACGCCGAACACACCATCTCAACCTTCGAAAACGTCCCCGCCAACTATTTCCTGCGGATTCACGAAGCAACCGGGGAACTGGAGTTTCTGTAGCCGTTGCCGCTGCCCTGTTGCCTGGCCGCGGCAAGTCCCCCTTGACACAGTGCGTCTAGCCGAGTATTACCCCCCCGACAAGCAACTTCAGGTTTTCGGAGGTTTCCAATGATACGCCGCGCTCTTCTGGCCGCGTTTGTTCTTCTCGCGATGACAATCGCCATTGCCCCCCTGGGCTGCGATAGCAGCGATGGTAGCAAATCCAATCCACAGGATGTGTCTGAGCCGGACGTCTGCACCCCCGACTGCGACGGCCTCGCCTGCGGCAACGACGGTTGTGGCGGAACCTGCGGCAGCTGCTTCACTCCGGAGGGGGCGCTGGACAACAACCTCTGCATCGCCGGGCAGTGCGTCGATTGCGCTCCGAACTGCGACGGGCTTACCTGCGGCGACGACGGCTGCGGCGGCAGTTGCGGCAACTGCTTCACCCCGGAAGGCGGCATCGACAACAGCCTGTGCCTCGATGGAATCTGCGTCGACTGCGCACCCGATTGCGATGGCAAGAGCTGCGGCGACAACGGCTGCGGCGGCAGCTGCGGAGATTGCGCTGGCGAACTCGTCTGCGCCGGCGGCACCTGCGTCGAGGACGGCGGGCTGTGCGCTGCCGGTGAAGTTTGCATGCCGATTGCCGAGGGCAACCCAGACCTCGTCTGCCTGGCTGACGGCGAAGTGCCCGTCGATAACGAAACGCAGTGCCATGACACCGATGGCGGCTGCGCCGGCAACTACTCCTGCCGCTACACCGATGATGCCCTCACCAAGTCCATCTGCATCGAGAATTGCGGCGAATGCTCGGCGGGCACCACTTGCGGCGACGTCACCGGCGATGGCTACATGGGCTGCATGGTGGCAGGCAGTATTCCCGCCAACGCCATCTACGGCTGCCACGAGATGGACGAAGGTTGCCCCGGCAATGCCACCTGCTTCTATCTCAACTCCGAGTACACCGAGTCGGCCTGCATCGACAATTGCTCGACCTGCCATCCGGGCTCTTGTCCCGCAGGCCAACTCTGCAACGGAGTCTTCTGCGAGGACGAACCCTGCACCGAGGGTTCCTGCCCCAACGGCGACATCTGCCTGAACGGCACCTGCGTTCCTGATGCCGGCCCGGGACCGGGTCCCTACGGCGGGGGCCTCGAAACCTGCAACCTGCCTCCCATGCTGTGCGAGGGCACCAAGCAGTACTGCGGTGAGTTGATCCAATTCGACCCCACCGAGGGATACGGCTACATCGACTATCCAGAGAACGGAGAGACAGCACAGAACCAGTATCGTAGCTGGCTGCGACGTGACGTGGTCATGGCCATCCAGTATGCCGCGGCCAAGGTGGAATGCCTGGCCAGCGACTGGGAATTCGGCAATGGCAAGCCGGTGGGCCTCATCGACATGAGCGAGGAGAATGGCTCGATCCCAGGAACCTCCGTGGGCTCCCCCGGGCACCCCCCCGGGACCCACACCGACGGCTTCGATATCGACGTCTCATACTTCCAGAACAACACCGCGGACAACGCCGCACGCCCCATCTGCGACCACTACGAAAACGGCGCCGAAGCCTACCACTGCACCGCTCCGCCGCATCTCCTGGACCCGTGGCGTCAGGCCCTCTTCATCGCTTCCCTTTTCGAGCACCCCTACATCCGGGTCATTGGTTGTGATGGTCAAGCCGGGCCGATTATCGATGCCACCATCGACAACCTCTGCGACAATGGTTGGATACCGCCAGCGGCGTGCAAGAACAACGTACTCACCTACGAAGTCACCGACATGGGATATGGTTGGTTCTACTTCCACCATCACCACATCCACGTCAGTTTCAAGCAAGGGAGTTATCGAGATTCGTGTCTGATTCCGGGATGCTTCGACCAGGACCTGCAGCACTTCCTGGCGAAGTATGGTCTGGTCGAAGGACAGTCGAAGTTCCGTCCTATTCCCGTTCGGCGATGAACTTCCGGACCACTGATTCATAGCGGTCCCAGCCTTTGATTGTCTCTTTGATCACTTCCCGCTCAATCTTGCCACCGACCAGCGGCACGCTCACGTCCACATGGAAATCACCTTCCAGGTCGGTCTCGTCGCCGGCGACATGCAGAATCAGATGGCCCCAGACCTTGACGCGGTTGGAGTGCGGACCGTCCCAGGTCCAGCGACAGCGGCGATTGGCCAGATCCCAGGTATAGACCGCCAGGGCCGTCTCGGTCTTGCTCTTGTCAATGCCCGTAATGCCCTTGGCGTAGTCCACGGTGTGGACCTCGTAGATGTACTGGTCGTCGCTGCGGCTGCGGTCTTTCACCGTTACCTCCAGCGAACCCTGGACCTTCTCCCGAGCAACTTGAAAGTCCGGGTCCATGAGAATCTCCAGGAGCTTTTCGACATTTGCAGGATAACGAGTTGTCTTGGCGTAGCGTTGGGCCATCGGGTTCCTCCGTGCGTAGAACATGCGTCAAACTGGGGCACATCTTAGCGGCTTTTCTTGTCAACGAAAAGACAACTCTCTAAGGTTGGGGCAGCGGAGGGGAGAGCATGAGCAAAGAACACCTGGCGACATTCATCATCGAGCGCAGTGCGAAGTTCGGCAGCAAGGTCGCACTGCGACGCAAGGTGTCCGGGGAGTGGCAGGAGACCACCTACACCGATTTCATCCGGCAAGCCCGAGCCATCGCCGCCGCACTGCTGGGCCGCGGCATTGCCCGCCATGACCGGGTGGGCATCTTCTCGGACAACCGCCCGGAATGGGCCATCACCGACCTGGCGGCCCTCATCGCATTTGCCACTTCGGTCCCCATCTACGCCACCAACACTGGGGAACAAACCAGATACATCGTCGATGATTCGGGACTTCGCATTCTCTTCGTCGGCAATCAAGAGCAGTTGGAACATGCTCGGCCGCTCCTGGGCAGAAGCAGCTTGGAGCTCATCGTCACCTACGATGAACTGGGGGAGCAGGGCGACAACAGGATTATCACCTTCTCCGACTTCCTGGCCGAAGGAGAAGCTCAGGAACTGGACGAGCGCCTCGACGCCAACCTCGCTCAGGGAGACACCGAGGACCTCGTCACCATCATCTACACCTCCGGCACCACGGGCGAGCCCAAAGGCGTCATGCTCTCCCACGCCAACCTCTTTCACCAGTTTCATACCATCGACGAAGATTTCGACGTCGGGCCGGAGGATCGCTCCCTGAGCTTCCTGCCGCTTTCCCATGTCTTCGAGCGGGTCTGGTGCTACTACCTCTTTGTCAAAGGGGCCTCGGTGAGCTTCCTCGATGACCCGAGAAATGTGCTTGAGCTCTTCGCCGACGTTCGCCCTACAGCCATGTGCAGTGTCCCGCGCCTCTTTGAGAAGATCTATTCCACGGCCCACGCCAAGGTGGAGAAGGCCCCCCCGCACCGGCGCGCCATTTTCAACTGGGCCATCCAAACGGGCAGCCGATACCAGTACGCCACCCGGCAGGGTACGGCCGGCCCAATGTTGCGATTCCAGCACCGCCTGGCAGACCGGCTGGTGCTCAGCAAGGTGCGGAACATCGTCGGTGGGCCCAAGAAGTTTCTAGCTGCCGGTGGTGCGAAGCTGGCGCAGAATATCGAGGAGTTCTTCCTCGCCTGCGGCATTCTCGTCTGTCAGGGATATGGACTGACTGAGACGTCGCCGACGCTGTCGGTGAATCGGCCACACGACTTCCTCTTCGGAACCGTGGGCAAGCCGGTCAAAGGGGTGGAGGTCAAGATCGCCGCAGACGGGGAGATCATCGTGCGCGGCCCCAACATCATGAAGGGCTACTGGAACAAGCCGGAAGCAACACGGGAAGTGCTCACGGAGGACGGCTGGTTCAGCACCGGGGACATCGGAGAACTCGATGACCGGGGATTCCTGCGCATCACCGATCGTAAGAAGGACCTGATCATCACATCGGGAGGCAAGAACATCGCTCCCCAGCATATCGAAACGGTTCTCAGGCAGGACTTCTACATCGAGCAACTCGTGGCCATCGGTGACGACCGCAAGTTCATCTCGGCGCTCGTCGTCCCCAACTTTCCGGCCCTTGAAGAGTGGGCCCGGGAGCAGGGCTTGACCTACACCAACCGTGATGAACTAGTGGCCCTCCCCCGGGTCCATGCTCTCTACCAGCAGCGCATCGAGACCGGCAACCAGCAACTGGCCCAGTACGAGCGCGTCAAGAAGTTCCACATCATGCCCGCCGAATTCACCCAGGCCACCGGAGAAGTCACCGCCACCCTCAAGACTCGCCGCAAATTCGTCAACCAGAAGTACGCCACCATCATCGACCAAATCTACGCGTAGCGGCGCCGGCGCCGTCCAAGCGACGAAAGGCCGCCGGGGCAGCACTGCTCCCGTAGCGGAGTAGCAATGCCGCGGCAGAGGCACCGGGGGCAATGCGCAGCCGCCGCAATAGCGCCAACCGCGCTCATGGCACCGACATTGCAACACAAGCATCCGCCCTGCACGATGGAGGTGTACCATGCATGCATTCGGAGGCGTCTTTCCAAACCGCCCGTCACTCCGCGACATTCTCTCGCAGCAAAAAGACCTGTACGAAGGCGAGTTCTACCGGGCCAACCGTTGGCGGTGGGTCTTTCGGGACGACTGCCGCTACCGCAAGAACCGACTGCTCGAGGTACTCGGACAACTCGGTTTCTCGTGCGACGATGCCCGCATCTTCGAATTGGGATTCGGCACCGGCGACCTGCTCTTCCACTTCCCCACCGCTTGCACATTGATGGGCGTCGAACTGTCTGAGGCTGCGGTGCAGGCCATTTCCGCCGACCCGCGGCTCGACCGTTACAGTGGCGAGTGGTTTCGAGCCCTGGCCGAGGACGGATCGGTACCCACCCCACCCCGTCGCGCCGACCTGGTCCTCGCCTCGCATGTGCTGGAACATGTCCCCGACGATCGACGGACCGTCTCCCAGTTGATTGAAGTCGCCCGCAAAGGTGGGCTGGTGGCCATCTTCGTCCCCATCGAACCACCGGACTACGACCCCAAGCACGTGCGCCGCTACACCGTCGATTCCCTGTCGGACCTGATGGCCGGCGAGGGCCTGAAGATTGTTCATGCCGAATCCAACTACCACATCCGCTCTGGTCCCATGCGCTGGCTCGACCACCCCGCTCGCCACGACTGGCCCGTGCTCAAGAGCTTGGAGGGTATCCGCGATCTGGCCCTGACACTCCTTCCCTACGCGGCCACCCGCGGTGTCGAGGAGTTGCTGCATCACGCGGGAGTAGAGGGAAGTCAGGCGATGGTTATTGGCAAGCGAGTCTGAAGGGGTGCCAGGCTTCGGCGGCGGGGGACGGCCGCCGCCGAAGCCATTGGCAAGCTCAGGGGATCAGGCACAGGGGTCTTCGTCCGCAGGGTCCGCCGGCTCGGTACCGTTGAACACCGCACAGATGCCGTTGACACAATCATAGCCCTCCGGGCAATCGGCCTTCGCCGCGCAACTCGGAGCCGGGACACAAGCCCTTGAGCAGAGAGAACCAGAGCTTGACATCTAAACGTCAAGACGTCAAGCTGTCAGCAGCGGAGGTACACCATGACTGACCTCAAACAAGCAACAATCTACCTCGACACCCACATCCATCGCCGGCTGAAAGTCAAGGCAGCAGAGCAGGGCAAGACGCTCTCCGCCCTCGTGGGAGAAGCTGTGCTTTCGCTCCTGGACGGCGACGATGCTGGGGCAATTCCTGTTCGAACAGGCCTGGGGCTGGAGTGGGCTGGAGCCTTGGCCGACCTGAAAGATGAGAAGAACTCTCTGGAACTTCAGGAACTCGGCAAGAGCTGGAGAGAGTCCTGATGTTCCTCCTCGATACCAATATCTGGCTGGAAGTGATGCTGGGGCAGGAACGTGCGGACGAGGCGGGCAGGTTCATGAAGTCGAGGCCCGTAGAACAACTCCACATCACTGACTTCAGTCTCCACTCCATCGGAGTCATCCTCACGCGCTTGAAACGCCTGGCAACACTGCGGGACTTCATTGCTGACATCAACACCATTCAGGTTCTACGCCTGCCCCTCGACCAATTGCGCCTGCTGCCCGCAATCAGCAACCGTTTTCGCCTCGACTTCGATGATGCCTACCAGTACGCTGCCGCACGCTCCCTGGGACTGCAGTTCCTGAGCTTCGACTCTGACTTCGACCGGACCGATTTGGTGCGCAAGACTCCACGGGAGTTGCTTTGACTTTCTTCAACCCCGTTGACTGCCCCTGCAGCTACCGGGCAACAGCGCTTGAGGTCCGCATTTCTGCCGCAACAGGATCAAACACCTTTGACCCCGCGCGCATGCTGCCGGTGATTTGCATGGGCCTACAGTTGCCCGTGCTGACGGCCATCGCAAACCGCACCACCCGGGCCGATGTTGCAAGCCAACTACGTCAGCCGATGTCTCCGCCACATCCCACCCATCGCTTACATGCTCGGCCACAGAGGTACCCACGGCGGCAGGCGCCGGCGGCGCCGAGCGGTGGGCTGCCTGGCACCGCCCAGGCCCACCAGGCGCGCGCCGCGACACCCACACCCAACGGCCACAAAGCACCCGCAATAGCCCCTTGCTCCGCCATCGATGGGGAGGTAGACTAAACCTGTCCATCGAGTCCACAGAGGGAGGCATGCACGGAAATGCGCGGCGCAACCATCTTGCTGACCATGTTGCTCTTTACCCTCACGCTCCTGGCCTGCGGTGCTGACAAGACCTCCCAGATTGTCCCCGACGACGACTTTCGATGGGGTTCAGGAAACCCGCCGCAAGATGGCGACGGATACAATCAGAATCGCGGCGACACACAACTCACTGACGGCCGCGGCAGGGCAAATGACATCGTATCCCCGGGCGACGGGGTGACGACTGGAGAAACCAGGGCTGAGGATGGGGTATCCTTTCCCGACGGCGAACAGCCGGCCGCTGACGCCGGCGCTGACACGACTTCGGTGGAGGTCATCGAAGTGCCGGTTGAGGACATCGAGTGCCACTACGTACCCGAGGTCGGGGTCTTCTCCCCCGTACTCGAATGCTACTGGGACGACCCGGAGGAGAAGGTCAATCACGACGATGTTGTCATGGCCCCGGTGGTGGCAAATCTCACTGACGACAACCACGACGGCGTGGTCGACCTGAAGGACACCCCCGACGTTGCGTTCCTGACCTATCGTCGCGAGGAAGACGGCTGCTGCAACGCCCCAGCAGTACTGCGGGTGGTTTCAGGTTCATGCCAGGGTGCACTGGAAGTCCAGGGTGGTGACGAGGCCCGGCTCCATGAGCACTTCTACATCGCCAGCCCGGCCATGGATAACTCCAGCGGTCTCGCCATTGGCGACATTGACGGCGACGGCAGACCGGAGATTGTCGCCATGAAGGTGGGC
>CALGBT010000931.1 GCA_937884235.1 uncultured Pseudomonadota bacterium | reverse complement strand
CCTCACCGCCGCTGCCGTCGCCGTTGAAGGCCCCGGGTCAAAGAAGCTTTCGGTCTATGCACTGGCCACGTCCAACGAGTACTTCGGACTGCCCAATCACCTGAAATGGAAAGTCAGCGGGCTTCAAGACAACGTGGAGTACAAGGTCTTCGTCAATGGCCTCAAGTACAGCGACAAGAGCCACTCGTTCCAATATTCATTCCGCCTGATCCCCTGACCCAATTGATTGCGAGTGTCATTCCCACCGGCGGCCCCAATGACAGCCACGTCGGCTAAATTCAAGGATGCACGCCTTACGAACCATGCAGTTGACCAACAAGGCCCTCAGTGTTAGCATCATTAGTCGAGGGAACTCACACATCTGGAGCGAAGGACGCATGGTACCAGGATTGCGCCGTAAGGGACTCTGGCTTCTCGGCAGACTATTGCTGCTGGTCCTCGGTCTGACCGTTGCCCTGGTACTGGCCGAGGTGGTCACCCGGGGCTACCTGCGCTGGTTTCGCCCGGATTTTGGTGACTCGGCACCGGCGAGGCAGTTCACTGACAGCACCGCGTCCTTCACCATTACCTATACTTTCGCAGAGGGCGGCACGCGCCAGCCTTGCAGAGTGCCGCCCAAAGAAGACCCCTATAACCTTGCAGTCATTGGCGATTCTTTTGCCTTCGGCGTGGGGGTACCCGATTGCCGGGATTTTCCGTCCCTGGTGAACGCGGCGCAGAGGCACGTGGCAGTATACAATCTGGGGAAACCGGCCGCGGGGATGACGGATTACCAGGAAGTCACCGATGAGAGGCTCTGCCGGGGCAGAGTTGATGGCACCTTGCTGCTCCTCTTCGGCAATGACTTCCTGGAAGGGCCCAGCGGTCTGCTGAAGCGTGGGCACAAACACGCCAGACTGGCCTGGCTCATGAATATGCGTCTGGCCATGAACCCGCCGGGGGAAACAGCCTCGGCGATACTGGCTGCCCTTCGCCTCATCGATCAGCCGATACCGGGAACTCCACTCGCTCTAGAGGCCGACCAATTGAACGTAGAACCGCCTGACGGCGGTCTGCGGCTCCGCGTCTCCCTCGCCAACGATCTTGCCCAGTCAAAGGAGTATGTCCACTACCTCTCCTTTCCCCCCCCAGATTTGGCCGCCACCAACCTGGCCCACCTCAATAAACTCCTGGCCCGCCTCAAGGAATGCAGTGGAGATGTCTGGGTAGCTGTGGTGCCAAATGGGGCGATTCTCTCCGGCAAGCAGCGGGCGTATGTTGCCGAGCTCGGTGGAGACCTGCCACCACTGGACACTCCAGAAGAGATCCTGACAATGGTGCGCGAGGCCGCCCTGGCAAATGGGGCGCAGTTCCTGGAAACCAATGCCGCCTTCGCCGCCGAAGCCGATCTTGCATACTACGTAGATGATGTTCACTGGACCCCTCGGGGACATGAGATCATGGCTGGAGTCGTCATCAATGCGCTGGCCGCTAAGGGCATCGGTGCAGGTCCCCGATAGACCCACAAGTCAACTGGACTCGGCATCGGCAGTGCAGTATGATAGCGGCAATGTTCTACTTGTGGCTGCGGCTCTCGCAAACGGATGCGCGGACGCCAGCCGGTACTGGCAAGGGGGAATTCATGAGAATCACCGTCATCAGTCTTGTTGCTTTGTCCCTGTCGTTGGCAACCCTGATGGGCTGCAAAGACCAGGGACCCACTGGCAAAGCTGTGGGGACCGTGCAACGCAGCCCTGAATTTGTCCAACTGGAAAAGTCCATGTGGACATCACTGGCTGCATACAAGGATAGCCACCTGGTGTCTTATGCCGAGAAGCTGCAAGCCGCTCCCGACGACCCCCTGGCGCTGGTCCAGACCTTTGACAATCTCATGTACTCCATTTCGGGTCCCTCTGGCCTCTGGCGAGCCCAGGTACCCCAGCAGTACTTCGGTTGCTCGGCCAACCACGAATTGCCCATCTGCCAACAACTCTCAAAACTCGACATGGCATTCTTGCCATGGGAGACACTCCACGTACAGCTTTCGGGCATCACCACCGAAGCAGAGGCGCAGGAATTCCTTGAACAGTACGGGGAGCAGCTACAGAAATACTTGAGTTATTACGTTCCGACCGGCAAGACCTTGGCAGAGGTCCAGGCGACTCCATTCTTTAAAGATCAGCTTGCCATCTTCCTGCAGAAATAGCGCTACGGATTCTCTCTGACTGGCTGTGACTCCACCGGAACTTCTTCTTGCCCGCTCTCCAGGCACCAGAATGCCGCTTCCTCATCCTTGGCACCCAGGACGCACTTCGACGCTTCCGCCGCCCGTTCACTTTCCATGGCCATGAAGCCCTTCAGGCAGGAAGCCATGTTGGGATCCTTCTCCTGGGCAATGGGAATGACGTCAGATTCCGCGGGGGCCGGCTTGCCCATCAACTTGCAACACGCCCTGCGCCAGGTCAGCGGTCGGTCCTTCTCAATGTGAGCTGCAATCAATGGTCCGTCTTCGGTCTTAACTGCAGTTGTCTTACCGCCACAGGCACCCATAAACAGGGTCAATAGGCTGACTGCCAGAAATCGGTTCATGCCTTTGCCTCCATCCAGTTGCCGCCATGCTACCACGAACGACGAGGGGGGCCAATGCCGAATTGGCGGTTGCTAGATTTCCGAAAGCCGCTTTGCCAGGTCCCGCTTGTCCACGGTTTTGGAGAGGGCCTCGGCCTCGGCAACCACTCCTTCCTTCACCAGTCTGGCCAACTCTTCATTAAGTAGTGTGTTGCCAAGCTTCTTCCCCGTTTGCATCAAGCTCGTGATCTGATGTCCCTTGCCCTCTCTGATGAGGTTGGCCACCGCGGAATTGGCCACGAGAATCTCATACACGCCTACTCGTCCCCCCCCCTGGCGTCGGCACAAGGTCTGGGCGACAACCCCAATCAAGGTATCAGCCAGCACCGCCCTCACCAACGTCTGCTCGTCGTGTGGGAACATCTCCACGATCCGCTCGATGGTGCCAATCGCGGTGGTGGTATGGAGTGTGCCAAAAACCAGGTGGCCGGTGTTGGCAATCTCCAAAGCCAGCCCCACGGTCTCCAGGTCGCGCAGTTCGCCCACCAGGACAATATCAGGATCCTCACGCAGAGCGGCGCGCAGGGCTCGAGTGAAGCTCTGCGTATGTCCCCCCAATTCCCGCTGATTCACCAAGCAATTCTGACTCTTGTGCACAAACTCAATGGGGTCTTCCAAGGTGATAATGTGACCGGGCACCGTCTTGTTAATGTGATCGATCATTGCGGCCAACGTCGTCGACTTGCCGCTCCCGGTTGGTCCCGTTACCAGGCAAAGCCCCTTGGGGTTGTCGCAGAATCGGCGCACCACGGGTGGCAGCGCCAGTTGCTCAAGGGTGAGTATCTTCGCCGGGATCACCCGCAAAACCGCGCCCACTCCACCAGCATCCCGAAAGAGATTCACTCGAAAGCGAGCCAGCCCCGGGAGCGGGTAAGAGAAATCAGTATCATTGCTCTCGTCGTATTCCTCCCGGTGATGTGGCTGCATGGCCGCATCCACCAGTTCCCGCACCTCCTCTGGACCCAGTACCGGCGAGTCCTTCAACTCAACCATGTGACCATCCACCCGCCAACGAGGTCGGTGACCTCCTGAGAGGTGCAGGTCCGAGGCCCCTTCCGCCACCATGCGCTTCAACATCTCGTTGAGCTTCG
>CALGBT010000930.1 GCA_937884235.1 uncultured Pseudomonadota bacterium | reverse complement strand
GGTTGGCTCATCCATGCTCTTGTTGAGGTCGTAGACATAGATCTCTTCTTTCTCCTGGTAGAACTCCACCGTGAAGTCGTCGAGACGGATCGGGAAGGGCAGCTCCCGCTGGTTGCCCGTGGGTTGCCCCATATTGGTTTCCATCATGCTCACTGCCGTCTGCCCTTCAAGCAGGTTGACCATCCCCTCTTGCTTCCAATGGGCCTTGGCCAACCCGCCCACCATCACCAACAAAATGGACGTATGAATCAGCGCGCTCCAGAAGAAACGCTCCCGGTTCATGCGGGTCACCACGCAAAGCAGCGTGTTGAGCGCCAGTAAGCCGAGGGCCGACGCAAACCACATGCTGCCGTAAATGGCTGAGTTCTGGGAGAATGTGCCCACTCCAGTCCCCACTGCAATCACCAACAGATTGGTGATCACCAACTGATGACTCAGTAGGATCGGCCGGACTTCCGCCCGGAAGAGGAGGAACACGAACGGGAGGGATGCAATCCATGGCAGTTCGATGGCATCAGCCACCCAACCGATGGCACAAACCGCCCCCGTCAGGATGATACTGTGCAGGAATCTTATGGTCGTCTCTTTCATGGGCGAGAATATAGAAGGGGGGCAGCGGAGTGTCAAGAGGTTGCAATCAACTGCGCCATTTTTCGGGGGTGCGGGGGGGGAGCGAAGTCGGAACTACTTGTGGCATCCCTTGCAGGACGTCGGGCCTTTCTTCTCTTTCTTGTGGCAGTCCTTGCAGGTCTTGTGGTTGGCCTTGGCCAGGTCAACCTTGCTGGTGTCAGAGGCTTCCAGCTTATGGCACTCGAAGCACTTCTTGTTGTCGCCATTGTGGTGGCAGGCCTTGCAGTCGGCGGTCCGGGCGGTATGCGCCTTGTGGTCGAATTCGACGGCAGCCTTCTTGCCTTCGCCATTGTCCAGCTTGACTTTGCCCGGCTCACCAGCGATGGCTAGCCCACCAATCAGGAAAAGTCCAGCAACGAAAGTCGCAATCACGGTAACCAGATTCTTCTTCATGTCTTCCCTCCTTAAAGGAAAATAAAAGATGTCCAACAAGCTGCTCGTGAGACGATTCACATCCAATCTATTCAAAAATTTGGCCAGAAACTCATCTGCCAAACACTACGTATCCGACTGTTTACCAGATATCAAAATCGAAGTCATGCGTTCATTGCAAAAAAATGCGTCCCCGTAGCTATTCGGCAAGCCACCGGGCAACGTCACCTGCGAAGTAGGTCAGGACAATATCGGCCCCGGCCCGCTTCATGGATGTCAGCGTCTCCAACACTATCCGCTTCTCGTCAATCCAGCCATTGGCGACCGCGGCCTTAACCATGGAATACTCGCCGCTGACGTTATAGGCAGCCACGGGAAGCGGAAAATGCTCATGCACCGCCCGAATCACATCGAGGTACGCCAGGGCTGGCTTCACCATGACAATGTCGGCCCCCTCTTCAATATCTAACTCCACCTCCCTGAGCGCCTGGCGCAAAGCCCCGGGGTCCATCTGGTAGGCACGCCGATCGCCGAAAGTCGGCGCACTATCAGCGGCGTCCCGAAATGGCCCGTAGTATGCGGACGAATACTTGGCGGCGTAGGACATGATGGGGATATGGGAAAAACCACTTTCATCCAGGGTCTCACGAATTGCTCCGACCCGCCCGTCCATCATGTCAGATGGCGCAATCATGTCAGCTCCAGCCTCTACCTGCGAAAGGGCAGCCCGGGAGAGCAGGTCCAGAGTCGGATCGTTGAGCAGGCGCTCACCTTCGATAATGCCACAATGGCCGTGCGAGGTGTACTCGCAAAGGCAGACATCGCCGATCACCAACATCCCCGGCACGCCCTTCTTGATGGCGGTCATGGCCTGTTGAGTAATGCCGTTGGCGGCGTACCCCTGGGAGCCCAATGGGTCCTTGTGGGCCGGCACCCCAAAGATGATCATCGACTTGATGCCCAGATCCCAGAGACGCTTGCACTCATCCACCAGGGAAGGGACGGTGTGACGGTACTGCCCCGGCATCGACCGGATTTCCTCTTTTGCGGTAATGCCTTCCACCACAAAGAGTGGCGCAATCAGTCCGTCCAGAGTTATGCGCGTTTCGGCCACCATGTCCCGTACCACCGGGTGCTCTCGAAGACGCCTCATGCGTGTTGTCGGAAACATCCTCCCTCCTTACTGCTGCTCAGTTTGATGCCGGCGCAACAACGCCTCGATACGCGCCAGCAGTTCATTCAAGTCAAAGGGCTTGGTAACATAGTCATCAGCCCCATTCTGCAGCGTTCCAACCTTTGTACCGACATCTTGCCGCGCCGTCAACATCATCACCGGCATCCTGTGACCCGCTTTGCGCAAGACCTGCAACGCCTCGTCTCCATCCATTCCCGGCAGCATGATGTCCAGCAGCAGAATGTCACAGACCTGCGTTGCAACCGCATCCAACATGGCCTCTGCGGTACCGAAGCAGCTAACTTCATGGCCACTGCGACTCAGATTGATCTGAAGCATGGTCGAGATGAGTACCTCATCTTCAACAACGAAGATCCTAGCCATCGACACTTCCTCCTCGAATTTGCAGCGCCAGCGTGAACCGCGCTCCACTGCCAGGCCCTTCGCTGGCGGCGGTGAGGTCCCCCCCCATTTCCCGGGCCAGCCGCCTGGCAATGTGCAGTCCCATCCCAGTCCCCTGCTTACTTCCACCCGGCTCATCAGCCAACCGTCGATAGGCCCTGAAGATCTCTTCTGCAACATCGGCGACGAAGCCCGGGCCGTTGTCAGCAAGCTCCACTTCAGCCCAATCGCCGTTGGTCTGCGCACTGACAACCAGTCGCAGATTATCCCCGGCATATTTCAAGGCATTGTCCACCAGATTGTCGAAGACGATGCGCAAGCCATTGGGGTCCGCCGTCACCATCAGGTCCGCCTGGCAGTGGCAATCGAACTGAATCCGATCGGCCGGCAACTTCAAGCGTGGTCGTTGGAGGTATTCATGCAGCCACGGGCAGAGGGCCACGGGACGCAGCACCTGTCCGGAGATGCCCCCCAGCCGCTGACCCACCAGCAGATTCTCTGCCAAACGCTCCTGCCTTTCAACCTCCGACATTGCCATTTCCAGGAGTGGAACCAACTCCTCCCTGGTCAACTCTTGACTCTGCAGGGTCTGAATCAGCGCCTTGAGCCCCGTAATCGGCGTCTTCAACTCGTGGGTCACCCGGGCCCACAGGTCACGCAACTCACGGGCCGAACGGTTCTCCACGTAGATCATCCGGAAGAGCATGATGCCGCTGATGGTCACCAACAGCACCGTCAACGCCGCTTCGCCTACCAACATTACTGTCTTGCGCCGGTCGTCCCGCTGGATCTCGTCGCGCACACCGGCACGTGGTCGCACGCATGACTTGGGATGAAAGGGAACGAGGGCCTGCTGCATGGGACCGACGTCGGCACTGCAGGCAGCAATTTCCAGGCGCTCCCCTCCCTCAATATCGGCGGGGATCCGTGGTCTCTCCTGCGCATTGCCCAGGGTCGACGCCACCAACCTGACCTGCAAGTCGAGGAGGCGCAGCTTGGCCTCCTTACGCTCGTCAGCCCCGCGATGGATGAGCACGCCCCACCACGCCACCAGAATCGTCAGCGCAAGCAGAGAGCCGCCAAAGAAGAGGTGGAAGCGGTGGGAGGTCACCCATCGCCAG
>CALGBT010000929.1 GCA_937884235.1 uncultured Pseudomonadota bacterium | reverse complement strand
TCCTGGAAGCCGGCGTACTGCGGGGTGAAGCCGCACGCCGACGCGACGTTGACAACCACCAGCACCTTCCCCTTGTACTTGCTCAGCGGGATCTTGTTGCCGTCGATGCCCGTGACGGTGAAGTTGTAGTGGAAGGCTGGACCAAAGGAACCGGCAAGGGCATCCTCGAGCAAGTGGCCCAACTGGCTCCGTATGTTGGCGGCTTTCTCGTGACTTTCGTGGAGCTTGAGGGACGACTGGGCGGCACCTCCATGGACCGTGTTGCAGCCATCGTCGAGGCGGCTGGAAATGCCCGCGTCACCATCGCCGGAGGCATCACCACGGCCGAGGAGATTGCGGCACTGGACCGCGCTGGCGCTGACTCGCAGGTGGGCATGGCGCTCTATACCGGACGGCTCTCGCTGGCTGATGCCTTCATGGCTCCGCTGGTCACCGACCGCCCGGACGGGCTCTTTGCCACCGTGGTCTGCGACCCGCGCGACGTTGCGCTGGGCCTCGCCTGGTCGAGCCGTGAGAGTCTGGCCCAGGCCATTGAACAGCGCCGCGGCATTTACCACTCGCGGCGCCGCGGGCTCTGGGTGAAAGGCGAGTCGTCGGGGGCGGTGCAGGCATTGCACCGCATTACGCCGGATTGCGATCGGGACGCGGTGCGCTTCACGGTGGGTCAGGCGGACCCGGGTTTCTGCCATAACAACACTTGGACCTGCTTCGGGCCAGAACACGGTCTGGCCCGTCTGGAAAAGACGTTGCGGGAGCGCCTGAAAAGCGCCCCCCCTGGCTCCTACACCGCACGCCTGGTGGACGACCCCCGCCTGCTCCAGGCGAAGCTGCTGGAGGAGGCACAGGAACTGGCAGAAGCTGTGATACCCGAGCACGTGGCCGAGGAAAGTGCCGACCTGCTCTATCTGGCGTTAGTGGCCATGAGTCGCGCCGGCGTCTCGCTGGAGCAGGTGGAAGCAATCCTCGACGGCCGGGCCCGCAAAGTGACCCGCCGTCCCGGTGATGCTAAAGTTGATCTGGCTCAATTCGGACCGGCGCAAGGAGAGAAACAATGACGGAGCCAACCCTCAGGCGCGTCACTCCGGACGCCATCGCCCGGCTGGTGCGCCAGCCAGTGGACCCGGCTGCGCTTGCGGTTGCTCAGGCCATCGTCGAGCGAGTTCGCAGCGGCGGTATCGAGGCCGCCATTGCCGAAGGCACGCGACTGGGTGATCTGGCCGCCGGTGGCAAGGTGCACTATTCGCCTGCCGACTGTCGTGACGCGCTGGAGGGCCTGCCCCGTGTGCAACAAGATCTGCTGACTCGTACGGCCCATCGCATTCGCAGCTTTGCCGAGGCGCAGCGCGCAGCTTTGGGCAACGTTACCCTGCCGGTTCCCGGCGGCAGTGCCGGGCACGAAGCGGTGGCCGTGGAGAGCGCCGGGTGCTACGCCCCGGGCGGCCGCTTCCCCTTGCCCTCTTCGGTGCTGATGACGGCCATTACCGCCCGTGCCGCTGGCGTGACAACAGTATGGGTCGCATCGCCCCGACCATCGCCGGTCACCCTCGCCGCGGCTGCGGTTGCCGGCGCTGATGGCTTGATCGCGCTGGGCGGTGCGCAGGCAATTGCGCTGCTGGCCTTTGGCGGCGGGCCGGTGCCCGCCTGTGACGTCATCACAGGGCCTGGTAACGCTTTTGTCACCGCGGCCAAGTTCCTGGTCTCGGCCCATGTCGGGATCGACATGCTGGCGGGGCCGTCGGAGCTGGTGGTGGTAGCAGACAGCAGTGCCGACCCAACGGTGGTGGCGATGGATCTGTTGGCTCAGGCGGAGCACGATCCCGACGCCGTGCCAGTGCTCGTCTCCTTCGATGCCGAGATGGCGAACCGGGTGGAGCGAGCCGTGGCCACAGCCTTGCAGAACCTTCCCACCGCAGCCACGGCCGGTGCGGCGCTGGCCAACGGATACTCCGTTGTAGTGGGCTCCCCTGACGAGGCCGCCGCGGTCTGCAACATGCTCGCTCCGGAGCATCTGCAGCTCTCCCTGGCAAGGCCCGAAACGCTGCGCCCCCTGCTGCACCACTACGGTGCCCTCTTCCTGGGCACGGGCGCCTGCGAGGTCCTGGGAGACTACGGTATCGGACCTAACCACGTGCTGCCCACCGGCGGTGCCGCGCGGCACAGCGGCGGCCTCTCGGTCTTCGACTTCCTGCGCATCCGCACCTGGTTGCAGATCGATGACGTCGCCGCAGCTGACGACGTACTGGCCGATGCCGAGGCGCTGGCTGACCTGGAGGGCCTGGCCGCTCATGCGGGGGCCGCGCGTTGCCGGCGGAGGTGAGGGGGGTGGTCATCGCCACGACACGATACGGGTGGTGCATTGCAGCTGGCCCGATCAATGCCGAAAATGCCGCGTCCCGGTGTGATACATGGCTATCCCCAATTCATCGCACCGCCTGGTCACAGCCCCATCCCGAATCGAGCCACCGGGCTGGAAGATGGTGCGAATGCCGGCATCACCGCAGAGATCGATGTTGTCGGGAAATGGGAAGAAGGCATCGGAGACCAGATAGGCTTGCGCCATCGCACCGGGAACCTCTTCGTCACCGGTAATGGCCCGAAGATTCTCCAACGCCCTTGCCAGCGCCAGCCTGGTGGAGTTGACACGGTTAGGTTGGCCAGCGCCAATGCCGAGGAGTTGACAGCTCCCCCCGGCGGTTCGCCAGACCACCACTATGGCGTTGGATTTCACCTGTCTGGCAGCGATAGTGCCGAAGGTTAGCAGCTCCTCGTCCACATGTGCAGGTGACCTCTCCGATACGCACTCGAGGCGCTCCCACAATTGCTGGTCGGGCTCCTGGACCAGAACGCCACCGGCAACGTGACGGTACTCCTCCTGACGAGGATGCGCTGAGCCGTCAAAGCGAACGACTCGCAACTCCTTGTGCCGGGACAGATATTCTCTAGCTCCCAGAGCAAAGTCGGGGGCACAGACGAGTTCAACGAACTTACGGTCGGCCTTCTTCCCTCCCAGGCCCAGATACTCCAGATCAGCCCGGTCAACGGGCGCGTTGAAGGCGATTACCGACCCGAATGACGAGAGCGGGTCCCCGGCCCACGCCGTGGCGAGGAGGTCCTTCGAACTGCCCCCGGCAGCCATCCCGCAAGGGTTCTGGTGTTTGATGATGGCACAGGCCGGGGCGGGGAGATCCTTCACCGCGTCCAACGCGGCCTGCAGGTCCGTGATGTTGTTGTAGGACAGCTCCTTGCCGCCCAGGAGCTCGGCATCGCAAAGGGAGGTTGGGGCTCCGCGCTGGCGCATGAGCACCGCCTGCTGATGAGAGTTCTCGCCATAACGCAGGGGTTGCGGGGAATCAAAGGCAAGGCGTAGGGAGCGCCCGCCGTGGCGTTGGTCCATGGTCGAAGCGATGGCTGATTCGTAGTCGGCCGACCTCTGGAAAGCGGCAACCATCAGCTGGGAACGCGTCCTCAGACTGAGCTCACCTCCACTCTCGTCCAGTTCCCGCGCCAGCTCCGGGTATTGCCCCGGGTCACTGACGGCAGCGACGAAGCGGAAGTTCTTGGCAGCCGCACGCAACATCGTGGGCCCGCCAATATCGATGTGCTCTACCAACTCTGCCTCGGACCCGCCCTCCCTCACAACCTGCGCAAATGGATAGAGATTGCAGACCACCATGTCGATGGGCTGCACGCCAAGCTGCG
>CALGBT010000928.1 GCA_937884235.1 uncultured Pseudomonadota bacterium | reverse complement strand
GAATCGCACAGTGGCATCGGATCGGACCTCCAGCCTACAGCCTCCGGCCTCCAGGCTCCAGCCGGCCTCTTCCGTCGCTTCCACCGGCAGCGGCCAGGGCCAGGGCTACTTCTTCGGGCAGCCCTGCGGGTGCCAGGAGTCCTTGCAGGGTGGGTCGGGGGGACGCACTTCCATGGCGAAATTGATGCGGACGTTGGTGCGGACCTTCTCGTAGCAGGCTTCGGGCGGCATTTCGGCCGGGTAGAGCAGCCCATCGGGGTTGGTCTCCAGCCACTCTGCGCTGAGAAAGGGGCCATTGATGGGCAAGTCAGCTTCACCCGCCGCGCAGGACATCCCCTCCCATTCGAAGACCGTCGGTGGGGTCGACAGATAGAGATCCCGTTCGAACCAACCGCCGCCCAGGGAGACCCAGTTAATAAGAGCGGTGGAGGTACGATCCTGGAAGCATGCGACCTGGTCTCCGACCGTACTGCGGTGGCCGAGGACGTCTATGCGCACCTGACCATCGGCCATGAGATAGGCAGCAACGTAAAGCCTGACGCCTTCAGCGTCCTCATGGAAACAGGCGCAAATCGCGGCCATCTGATCCTGCAACGCCGAGAGGGCGCTGTCGCGCACCCAGGCCGCTGGCTCCAAATGCACATCGCACGGGTCGGTACTGGCCGAATCCACCGGCGCACCAGGCACGAAGGCCTCGGTTTGGATTGCGGCAGCTGAGCACGTGCAAAGGAAGATCAAGGCGGCAACGGCAATAGCTCGGGGCATGGGCGTCCTCAGGTAACTGTTCGGGGCAGTCGCCATGCCGACAAATGTATCAGGTAAAGACGGCGCTGTCACCACAACCACGTCGCTTCGCCGCAAATTGTCGCCGATTGACAGCTACAATCCCAGAGGCCATAATCCAGCGGCGAGGGACAGGAGGAGCGATGAGCACTGAGCAGCTTGAACAGCAGGTGGTGAAGGCCGCAGGACTCATCGACGAGGCGGCGCGGCAGGCTTTGGCGTTTGCGGCACAGACGGGTCCCCAGGAGTACGACGCAGTGATTGGCGAAGTCGATGCTATCACCGACCTCCTCGAGGAGGCGCAACAGATCTTGTTGGAAACAGAGGCCGAAGGTCTGCCCGACCAGGAGTCACCAATTGAGGCGGTCCCAGATGACGATGATGTTGCCTCTGAACCGGCCGCAGCAGAGAACGAGCTGACGGAAGATGAGACTCTGCCCTTTGATTTCACCATGTCCATGCAGGAACTCGAGCATCAGTCGCGCCAGATCGAGGCAAGGGTCTATCGTCAGGCCGCAGACCTGATTGGCAATGCTATCACCGAACCAGGGCAAGCGACGGACAAGCAGGATGAACTGCTGAATACCGCGGCTGTGGCGCTGGAAGCCGGCCTCGGCAGCAAACCAGACCCCGAGACCCTGCTCTCACTGCTGGAATTGCGGGTGCTCCAACTCGAGATCAAGAAGGCTCGCTTCATCGCTGACCTCCTCGTCAAGATTGATGAGGATGGGCCCCACGGCGAGAAGGGCCGCGAGTGGCTCAGCCGCTTTGATACGGACAAGAAACTCAAGGACCGCGGCAGGTGCTTCATCGCTACCGCCGCTTGCGGCGCTAACGATGCCCCCGACGTGCTCGCACTGCGCCAGTTTCGGGATGTCACCCTGGAGAGCTTCAGGGCCGGGCGGGTGTTGACCAGCGTCTACTACCGTCTCTCACCGCCACTGGCCCAGACCATCGATAAGCACCCTACCCTCGCCCGCATTGTGCGCTCTCTCCTGGTCCGTCCCCTGGCGCGGATGGTTCGCCAGGCGTCTACCCGAGCCTGAGGTTAGGCGAAGCGGGGGGGCCTCATGCGCCCCGCCTGCCAACACAAGATTGAATTCCCACCCCTGCGCGCATACAATGCCCGGAGTTCTAATCCTGCAGGAGGTTTCGCATGTTGCATATCAATCGTCTCACCACTCTAGTCCTTGCCCTTTCTCTCCTCGCCTGTTCTGGGACTGGCAAGGAGATTGTGATGCAAAACGGCGATGCTGCTGTTCCAGAAGATGGCGTCGCCGGCGATGTCGTGTCCGGTGATGATGCGATCCTCACAGATACCGTCGTGGAGCCGCCCAAGGATGTGGCCATCGAGGTTGCGCCAGGATGTGAAGACATCTGCGCCGGGAAGGTCTGTGGCGAGTTCGACGGCTGCGTTTGCGGCGCTTGCCTCATGCAGTCCTACTGCAATGAAGATGGGACCATGTGCCTGGGCGATGCCGATGTCGGTGACCCGTGCACAGCCAATTGCGATGGTGTGGAATGTGGCAATGTCGGCGGCTGTGAGTGCGGCGGCTGTGAAGACGGCTGGGACTGCGTCGATTTTGTCTGCATGACCGATTGTGCCCCCCAATGCACCGACCCAGATGGCGGGGACGACTACCAATGCGGCGATGACGGTTGCGACGGCGAATGCGGCCAGTGCGGAATTGATGAGTGGTGCGAGAACCACATGTGCCTCCACGACGACCCGCCCGATTGCGAAGCCGCTTGTGCGGACGATGACTTTGACTGCGGCGAGATCCTCGATGGGATGTGCGATTGCGGTGTCTGTGACGACGGCTTCGAATGCACCGACAACGTCTGCACCCTCATTCCCCCCGATTGCGATGCTCTTTGCGATGGCAAGGAGTGTGGTGAAGTCGAAGGGTGTGAATGTGGCGCGTGCGAGGCTGGTTATGGATGTACCGAAGAGTTCGCCTGCGAGTGCATTCCCGCTTGCGGCAACAAGGAATGTGGCGACGACGGTTGTGGTGGCATCTGTGGCTCATGTGACTATGGGACGTGCCAGAACGGGATTTGCGAGTGCACCACCAATTGCGCTGGGAAAGAGTGCGGCTCAGATGGCTGCGGGGGCACCTGCGGTTCGTGCGGCAATCAAGTCTGCGCCTGGAACGGCAAGTGCTATGCTTCTTGTACGCCAGGCGTTGTTGAGTTCTCGGATACCGTCCAGAAACTCAACTCCATGCAGATGGGAGCCGACGGCATGGACGGCGAGGCCCTGGATGTGGACGGCAATCCCGCCACCTGTACCCCCTTTGGCAAGTGCGAGAACGGCAACGACAACTCACTCTCGAACCTCTTCAGCTCCATCGCCGATTTCATCGATATCAACGCGTCCCTGGCGGGTGCCGTCAACAATGGCAGCGTTGTCATGGTGGCTGAACTCGTCGGCTTCGTGCAGAACGGCCTCCCCTTCTCCCTCAACATGTATATCGCTGACCCCGCAGTACCCAAGGGGCAGTGCAACTTCCAGACGAGTAAGTGCAACTACCTCGTCGAGTCAGCAGCTATCGACTGGCAGGCCTGCGCCCCGCTGGTGACCTTCGACAATGCCACCGTGGTGGACGGCATCCTCAACGCCGGTGGCAATGGCTATCAGTTCACCCTCCTCCTCCCCTTCTTCGGCGGACAGCCCATGCTTCTGCTCCTCGACAACGCCCGCATCCGCGCCACCATTGTCAATGTCAACGGCACCTTGAATCTTTCCAACGGCGTCATCGGCGGAGCCATCGACAAACAGGTCCTCATCGATGCCGTGGACGAACTCCCCGAAGGCGGGCTGCCCGTCTCCAAGGATATGGTCAAAAGCCTCCTCAACATGCTCATCAACAATGACATCGATACCGACGGCGACGGCAAGAAAGACAAAGCCTCC
>CALGBT010000927.1 GCA_937884235.1 uncultured Pseudomonadota bacterium | reverse complement strand
TCGTCAGAGATGATGGCCGGGGCATGGCACCGGAAGAGGTCAGCCGGATTCTTGAGCCGTTCTACAGCAGGCGACCAGGTGGAACTGGGCTGGGGCTCTTCATTTCGCAGCAGATCGTCAGGAAATGGGGTGGAACCATGGAAGTTGCAAGCAAGCCGGGGCAGGGGTCTGCGTTCACCATAACTATCCCTGTAGAAGAGGACACATCCGCATGAGGCGGAGTTGCAGCTAGCAGGAGGACCAAGATGGGTCAGAGAGAGAGAAAGCTCCTGGTTGTCGATGACGATGATGCTTTTCGCACAGTGCTCTCGCTGGAGCTCAAGCGGCGCGGATTTGCGGTCACGTCGGCAGCAACAGGAGAGGCTGCCCTGACTGCCTTCTCAGAGGCTGAGCCGTCCGTGGTCTTGCTGGATTTGCGGCTCCCCGACATGGACGGGCTTGAGGTTCTGGCCAGGATGAGAAAGCATTCCACCACCGCCGAACTCATCATGCTGACCGGGCATGGCACCATCGATACCGCGATTCGCGCGATCCAGCAGGGGGCCTTTGACTATGTCGCCAAGCCTTGCCCTCTGGATGACCTCGAGATTCGCATTTCTCGGGCTCTCGAGAGACAGAACCTGCGAGAGCGCAATGTCGTCCTCGAGCGGGGGCTACGCCCCGTTGACTCCGGCCGCTCAGTGGTCTGGCGCAGCGAGGCCTTTCAGGCTGTAGTGAGTCTCATCGAGCGCGTTGCACCCACCGATTCCACGGTGTTGATTCTGGGGGAGACGGGGGTGGGCAAAGGGGTGGTCGCCCGTCTCGTCCACGGGCGCAGCAGAAGGTCGGAAGGGCCCTTTGTCGTGGTCGAGTGCGCTGCTCTTCAGGAAAACTTGTTGCAGAGCGAACTATTTGGCCACGAGCGCGGGGCATTTACAGGGGCAGAGCGAACCAAGCCGGGACTCTTTGAAGTTGCCGAGGGCGGCACCATCTTCCTTGACGAAATTGGCGAGGTCAATCTGGCCACCCAGGTCAAGTTGCTGCGCGTGCTGGACAATGGGGCCTTTCGGCGGGTTGGGGGTACCAAGGACATGAAGGCCGACGTACGCATCGTCGCTGCCACAAATCGAGATGTGCGGGGCCTCGTTCGGCAGGGGCTCTTTCGAGAGGATTTCTACTACCGGCTCAGCACCCTCACTGTGGAAGTTCCCCCGCTGCGTGCTCGCCCCGAAGATATTGATGCCCTGGTGGAACATCTGCTGGCCCAGTTCATCAGTCGCGTCGAAGGGCACCGACGCGTTGGTGCGGCGGCCATGGACCGTATTCGGAAATACCCCTGGCCGGGCAACGTCCGTGAGCTCGTGCATGCCATTGAAGGAGCGATGATCGTCTGCGATGAGGAGGAGATCGCACCGGCGCATCTTCCGGCCCCAGTGAGGGCGCAATTTGGGGCTTCTCTGCTAAATTCCTCGGCGGGTGTGGGCTGCATCCCTCTGGTGACCCTTGAAGAACTGGAGCGCATCCACATTGAGAGGGTTCTCACTCATACCGACGGCCATCGGGGAGAAGCCGCGGCGATCCTTGGAGTTAGCGAGCGGAATCTCTATCGCAAGCTTGCCGCAGCCGGCGAACGCGATTCCTCGTAGCTCGGCCAATCCTGACTCAGCAGAAATGGTACTTCTCTCTGGATGTGAGCATGCGGGCGCGGTACTATGTCACCCTCTGGAGGGAAGTCATGAAGTTCACTCCCATGTCGCCGGATTTCTTTTTGAACCATGCTGGCTGCGGCCTGATTGTTTGCGCATTGTTGGCGTGTCTGGGTGGCTGTGCCGGTGATGACGGGAGGGATTCGATTTCGGATACGGAGGGGGCCAGCGCGGTCGACTTGCTTGCCGGGGAGGGCAGGAGCAAGGATGGGATGGTTGCGGATGGGTGGCTCGACTCGGCTGGGGAGCTGGCTCCTGACGGTGTCAGCGAAACTTATTCGGTCACGGGGGATATTGCCGGGGATGCTTTCCTGGACGTATCTTTGCCGGAAGTAGCCCCCACCGAAGTTGCCGAAGACGTACCCTGTCCGGCAGACACCGTGAACTGTATTTCGTGCGCAACGGATGGTGATTGTGGAAAGGACGCCCATTGCCAGGGAAGTCTGTGCGAGCCCGATGTCTGTGTGAAAGGCAAGCAGGAATGTGCCAACGAAAGCACCGCGGTGCAATGCGACGAACATGGTACGGAATTCACCTTCACCACCTGCCAGCCTGGCGAAATCTGCGCCTGGGGCAAGTGCGCGGCTAAG
>CALGBT010000926.1 GCA_937884235.1 uncultured Pseudomonadota bacterium | reverse complement strand
CACCTGGAGGTCATCCAGGAATACACGGTGCCCCGGGTTGCCGTTGTTGCCCATTTGATAGCCAAAGGAGATCTTCACCTCCTGCCCGGCCCAGGCCGACAGGTCAAAGGTCAGCAGTGACCATTTCGGTGAAGGTGTCGAGATGGTCTCGACCAGCACACCGTTCACGTAGATTCGCAGGCCGTCCACACCCCAGGAGATGGTGTTCCAGCCCACCGACTTGAACCACGTCTGAATCTTGCCGCCTGAAGTCGGTAGCACGTAGGTGCCGGGCAAGGTCACAACTGCCCCGGAATGCTGGGTATCGGCAACCAGCGCCGCCGCACCCGTGTGTTTGTCGTCGCCGCTGATGGCCCACTTCTTCTGCCCGTCAGCGCTGAAGCTCCAGCCCGTAAAATCGTTGCCCTCAAAATCCTGCTGCAACAGCGCCGGGCTGCAGCAACCCTCCAGGAGGACATGCGAGCAGCTGCCACCAGCGCAGGAGTCAACGGTGCAGAAATTGCCGTCGTCGCAATCCTTGGCGGCCGCACAACAGGCGTGCTCGACGCTCACTTCATCCAGGTGGATGGAGTGGTTGGTGGGGAGTTGCCAGGGGACCGTGTAAGTCATTTGGATAGATACTGCCTGACCTGCCCACTGGCTCAGGTCAACCACATGCTCAGTCCACTCCGGCGCAGGTGCGCAGACCGTCTCGGCGACAATGCCATTGACCCTCACCACGAGACCATCCAGCGCACAGTTGAGACCGGACCACCCTTGGGTCCGATAGACGAAGCGCAGCGAACTGCCGGCATGGGAAACTCCGAAAGTCCCGGGCAGAGACAGTTGCGCTCCAGTGTTGTTCTTGGTGGCTACCAGGGCGAAGCCGCCGGCAAAGGCCTGGGCCTCGGTCAACTCCCACTTGTGCTGGTTGTCCGCGGTCAAGGACCAGTTCACCACCCCGAACTCGAAACCCTCGTAGAGATCATAGCGGGGGCAGCAGCCAGACCCCGGGATGGCCTTGTACCAACAGTAATCGTTAAGACAGAGGTCATGCGTACACTGAAAATCGCCATCGTCACACTCGTCGTGGGCACTACAACAGGCATTGGCGTGGACGCAGACATTGGCCTCGCAGGTATCAACGGTGCACTCTTCAAGGTCGACACACTGGTCATCGCTGTTGCAGCAATCCTGGACGTCTGCAAAACTGCATGTAAACAGCGTCGCGTCACACGTCCCCACGGTGCAGTTGTCGCCATCATCGCAGGCCCCACAGGTACCGCCGCAACCATCGTCCCCGCACTCCTTGCCAAAGCACTGAGGATAGCACTTGGTGCAGATTCCCGCGATGCAGAGCAAACCGGAATCGAGGCAGTTCTCACCGCCCGACACGGGACCGGCGCCAAACTCATCGCAAACCGTGGAGACATTTCCCTGGCAGAGCAAATCGCCGGGGGTGCAGAGCCAGGGCTTGCAGGCCGCCTGGGCACAGAAGTGCCCCTCGGGGCACGGTTCGCCAGCATACTCAGTCCCTTCAGAATTGCAGGTGGCGATGGTCAGCTTGTCCGAGCAGAACACTGCATCGGGCAAGCAGGCACCGTCAATACACTGTCCCTCGAAGCAGAACATCTCAGACTCGCCGCAGTCAGCCGCCGGCAACCAATCCTTGCCTTCCGCATCGCATTGGATGACCGAGTCAGCGTCGCAGTAGGCCTCCCCGGGGGAGCAGGCCTGCTCATAGCAGAACCCGTCCTCGCAGTACTCAGTAGCCGTGCAAGTCATCTCCACCACATAACCACTGCCGTCGTCGGCACAGAGCAGGCCATCGGTGCCGTCGCACATCCGGTCACCAGTCTCGCAGACATCGTCCAGGCAGGCCATCGCCTCACAGAATTTCTCGGCCGCGCAATCATCGCTGACCAGGCAATCGACACACTCCCCGGAGTCCACGTCACAGATCTGGTCGAGGTCAGCGCAGTCCTTGCTCGAAGTGCAGGGCAGGTCCTCGCATATGCCACCCTCGAGGCATTCGCCACCGTCACACTCAC
>CALGBT010000925.1 GCA_937884235.1 uncultured Pseudomonadota bacterium | reverse complement strand
GAGCCCGGCCAAGTTCTCTTGGTAGCAGGTGGTACTGGCCCCGGCACTGACGAAGCGAGGCATGCATTCACAGGCTTCAGCGATGCGGGAGCACTGCAGCGTCTGGCCCCCGGTTACGTCGGTAGCCTCGGTGCACTGATACCCTTCCGGGCAGTCTTCCTGGGTGGCACAATCACGTCCGCAGAAGAATCCGGCTGGTCCATAGGCGACGCAGGTGGCGCCGGATAGGACGTCATTGCTGGCGCAATCGTCGTTGGTCAGGCAGGGTCGGCAGAGGTCGAGGTGGGAGGGAACGCAGATGAAGTTGACATCACTACCGCCGGCCAACTGTCGGCATTCCCAGTCGTAGGGGCACTCCTCGACACAGCTGGTGGTGCACTGTCCTCCTGATCCGGTTTCGATGCAGTACCCGGAGGAGCAATCTGCTGACGAAGTGCAGGGCCAACCCGTTTGCCCGGGCTCGGGCCCCAGGTCTGCGGTGAGGCAGTCATCCAGGCAGCCGATGTCGGCATCGAAGAGGCTCAACCCGTCCCCAATGGCTTCTGCCGGAATGTCCTCAGCAGGGATGTCCAACGTCACCAGATCCGCCTCGACGGTCAGATCTGTCGCATCGGCAAGATCCACGTCGCCAACGCCTCCCCCACAGGCTGCCAGGGCGAATACTAGAGTCCCCAAAGTCAGTAATCTCATTGTCGTCGCCTCGTCTGAAGTGAACCTGTTTTTCGAATTCTTCGAGGGGTAGTCTAGCAGCGGAGCGCGAGACGGGCAAGGTGTGGAATTGTCCATGGGGTCAGCCAGAACTGCTCAGGTCAGATGCGCTTGAGAAGTTTTGCTTCCATTTCCATGTTGAGGCGGCCGAACTGGACCTTGACACGCCCTTTGAGGTCGACGGAGATGACGTTCCCTTCCTTGCCGGTGAGCAACCCGGAGGTCACCTTGACATGGTCGCCCTCTTCGAATCCTGAAAGCCGCTTGGCTTTCTGCTTCTTCTCTTCTTTCAGGACCCGGGCAAGCTTGAGGCGGTCATTTTCCTTGGACCACGCGGCAAATCGCCAGATATCAAGCAGGCCGGGGAGCGTCTCGGCGACGCGGTTGGCGAATTCCGGCGACGCCAAGGACTGGTCATCCCGGGGCAGGCGCAATTCAATACCAAACCATCCCGCCTGTTTTTCCAATCGGGCAGCCAGGGTCTCCAGATCATGGGCGCGTGTAGGCAGGGGGGCCAGGGCTTCGTCGAGGACCATTTGAAAGCCATCGCCGAGGCGCGCAAGGAGGACCGCCAGGTGGCTCACTTCGGATTGGTCCCCGAGGCGGGCGATGAGATTTCTCCGGTCGAGGAGTGCGTTGGCATGCACTCTGAGGAAAATCGTTGCGAAGTCGTTGTTGATGCCGACCCCAGCCAGTGCCACCTGATGCTGGGGAATCGTATCGGAGACCTTCTGGCGCAGCGAAGTATCTTTGTCGATAACTCGGCCCAGCTGGTTGCGCTCTTCTGACGGACGGTCGAGGTAGAGCCAGATGTGGCTGACTTTGTTCTGATTGAAGATATGGGGGTGGTCCATTGTTGTTGCGAAGACCAGTCCCCCGCTGGCATCGCCCAGGCGTTTCTCCAAGTGGCGGCCAAGCCCTTCCAGCTTGGCTCGCGTCTTCATGCGTTCGAGGTTGAAGCGGTTGGAACCCCACTTCTTTGGGTCGAAAGCGTCGAAGTCCTCCGGGCCGAACCCGGGGAAGCTGTCGAAGGTGAACAACATTATCGCCATCTCCTCGGCTGTTAGGAACCTGCGAACCCACGGCTGTCAGCGCCGACGGTCAGCCACGCAGGTCAAGCTTCGGAAGTATAGACCCTTGGCGACCCCAGGTTCAACCAGATCTTGCATGTAGAGTGTCTTTACTAGTTTGCGGACCGCATCATGGTCGCGACGGCGCCAGAGTTTCTCTGCCATCTGGTAGCCATAAAGGTGGGCGAGGGTCTCCTGACCGATTTCGTCCCGGTTCAGATTCGGGGGAAGAGTGGGGGCCTGGCGGCTGGGGACAATGACTTTGGAACCGAGGTAGGCAGCCATTTCATGGATGGCAATGCTCCAGAAGCGGTCTTCAGAGGAGAGGCCCACACCGGCGCCGCCGGTCCTGGTACGGAGGAAGTGCGCTGCTTCTTCGGCAACATGGCTGAGCGCTGGCTGCCCGAGGTAGGCGATGTTGGCCTCGGGAAGATAGCGGCTTTCGCCGTTGGTGTAGCTGGTTGCCAGGTGCTCCATCTGGGCGGCGCTGAACTTGCAGCTCGCGGCGGCAACTGCCAGATAGCGCGGGTCGCCGGGGGCGAAGACGGCGGGCCGGCCGGCCCCGTGCGCGGGCAAAGCGAAGCGTTTGGAGATGGTCTGGGCGAAGCTGCGAAACCGACTGGCCATGGCGGGTCCATCTAGGGATTCCTCGTTATTCTCGCACCAGTTGATGAAGCCCAGGAGGCGGGTCATGGGAGGTTGCGTTTGCCGGCTCCAGGTCTGTGGGGCCAGCTGCGCCGTGCCGGTGCCGTCGCGTCCCGCAGAGATTCCTCTAAAGAAGGGACCGGCGGCATCGCAGAGCAGGCGGACGCAACGGCTGCGCAACTGTTCCGGCAGCTCCTTGAGAGCCAGGTCTGCGAGACGCAGCTCGCCCATGAGGGCGACTACTGGCCCCTGCTCCGCCAATTGGGAGAGGCGGCGGACCGCCGTCTCCTGCCGAGTTCTAAGAGGTTCATGCAAATCCGATTCCACGAGCTCCACCCTGCGGCCCAGTCGCGCTGCGGTCTTGAGCAGGCCGACATAGGGTTTCCAGGCGAAGCGGGGGATGCTCTCGGCGAGGCGTGCATCGGCAAAGAGCTGCGCTGCGGACCCTCGATTGGCCAGGAAGTCGGCGACCAATGACTTGTGCCTGCCTTCGGGCAGGGTCAGGGCCAGGGTGGCTCCGGGCGCATGCGTGAGGGCTTCCACTGCCAGATCCTTAGGAGTCGAGGAGGTTGCGAAGTCACCGACGAGGATGAGTGGGGCCGCGGGTAGGGCGGCGAACATGTCGTCCCGAGAGGAGTCCACCGACGGTCCGTCGGCAAGAGCGGTCAGTTCGGCGTCAAGTTGGTCGACATATGGGTCGGGAGAGCTGTCGAGGGTGGCGAGACGGGCACGGGCGGCAGCGAGATTCTGGCGGGCGATGGCGAGCCCCTGTTGGAGCCAGAGGTGGTCCATGGCGCTAAAAGAAGATCAGGCGGAAGAGCCAGATCAGGGCGGCGAGGTTAGCCAGTACTGTGAAGGACACCAGCAGGGCGGGCACAAAGCTGCGGCGGCGGGTGATACCTTCCACGGAGAGCGCATCGCCAACGTCTTCGTTGTCCTGGAACTCCCGGAAGGTGCGAGTCAATCTCTTGTGCTGGCGGATGGTGACGGCAATCGCCCACAGCAGCAGACCCAGGCCGGCCAGCCCCCACAACACGAGCACGGTGTCACGCTGGTTGCCGGCCCGTGTGCGGAGCTCGGCAACGTCGCCGTCATATGTGTTGAGAAGCTGTGATACTTCCTGTCCCTGCGGTTGCAGGCGGTCCTGGAGATAGGCTGCCGCGCGCTCCAACTCGGCGGGGGTGAGCTGAGTGACCCCGGGCCATCCTGCGAAGAACGGCTCGGCCGATGCCAGTGTCATGAGCTCTGCAAATGTGGCCGCAGTGTCGTCGGTCACCCAGATAGCTCTCTCTGCGAGAAAGTCGTTGGCACTGAGGAGATGGTCATCGCAAGTAACCCAGTAAAGGCCGGTTGCGGGCAGTGAGAAAGAGACCTTGCCGGCCCCGTCGATGGTATCGACCCGAGTCAGGTCTACGGCCGTAGTGTGCTGCCAGAGCGTACAGTAGAAGGTACTATCGGCACCGTCGGTCTGGATGTTGAAGGTCTGCTCCACCGGGGGAGTAGAGGCTACGAAGAGAGGGGGACCGGTGAGACGCACCAGTTTGCCCGGGGCGATCATCTCCTGCCAGACGATGGTATCGTCACGGAATGGCACCTCAATGACCAGGTTCTGGTTGGGGCCACTCGGTACTAGCGTCATGGCAGTGATGCCGAGGCGGCCGGTGGCTTTTGCCTGGACGCTCTCTCCGGTACCGAGGGTGTAGCTCGGGTGAACCTGGGCGGGAGCCCCGTCGGGAGCGGCAAATCGAATCCACACCCGGTTCTCCAGCCCTTCCACCAGTCCACCGGCAGGCAGCGTCATGTCCATCATGGCCCGAGCTGCGTCTACCGGCGCATCGAGGCCAGGTCGCAAACTGGCGGAGGGGGCAGAGATGGTTCGTGGCAGAACCGTTACGGCCGCCTCAAGTTGTCGTCGCTCCCCGTTCCAGCCTTCCAGGTCAAAGAGGACTGTCGCTTCCCCAGGCTCCAGACCGGCCCCGACAATGCGTACATCGGCGGGAACCGAGGCAACTTCCTGCAGTGGCTGGCCGGCAGAAATTTCACGGCCGCCCTGACGGACCGTGACCGAAAGGACTCGAATGGGCAGGTAGCCCTGGTTTCCGTCGTTGTCAAACTGCACCAGACGGAAGACAGCAG
>CALGBT010000924.1 GCA_937884235.1 uncultured Pseudomonadota bacterium | reverse complement strand
CTTCAAGGCCAGTCAGGACGGCCAGGTGCTGGTGCTCCTGGGAACCACCATTCGCAGCAACCGCATCTACCTGTGGAAAGCCGGCAACCTGCACGAACTCGACTACATTTGCAACCACCTCGTCAACGGCGAATGTATTGGCGCTGGCAGCGAGTACACTGACACTGACCCCATTGCCATCTCTCCGGACAATTCCAAAGTCGCTGCCTTCACGGTGGCCGAGAGTGACCTGCGACTACGAGTCTATGATACCAATACACTTGAGCAGAAGTACCTCAACCTCTTCTCGGTGGTGAGCGGCACCTACTTCGCCGACGTCTGCAAACAACTCCTGAATCCGGTCTGGGAGTTCAAGAACGTTGTCGGCCACCCCAGGTTCAGCCCAGACGGCAATTCCCTGTACTTCGTCGCCAACAATGACTGCCAGGTTGTTTCCAGCAGCTCGAAACCCTTCACTGACATTATGATGATGGACCTCGGCGTCGTCGGCGACGGCACTCCCTTTACGCCGGACGACGTTATCAATATCACCAACAACCCCACCAACAACAGCCCGGACAATCAGGTCATCGAGTCCTTTGAACTGTCGCCTTCAGGCAAGACCATCGTCTTTTCCGGGTCACCCCGATATTCATTTGCTGGCCCGCCGGACGCACCGATTATGCAACCTCTGCCCGACGACTCGCTCAGGGCGCTCAAGGATTATGAAATCTGGCTCATCGGCACCACCGGGGCCGGCAAAACCCAGCTGACCGACGAGAAGACCTTCGCCGCCAAGTCACCGACTGCGCTCGATGCGTCGGTTACAGCTGGCTTCAACAATCAGTAAGAGGAGCTGCAATATGGTCACCAGTGATCCACTTTTCCGATGCTACAAATGCAGCGAAGAGCTTGCCTTCGACGTTAAGATCGGTCGGCGGGACATGTGCCCTAACTGTTACGCCTACCTTCACTGCTGCAAAAACTGCCAGTACTGGGATCCTTCGGTCCACAACGAATGCCTGGAGAACCGGGCTGAGTTCATTCGTGACCGGGAAGAGGGGAACTTCTGCCTCTACTTCACCTTCAAGGAATCGGAAGAAGGCAACGTCTCTGATGCCGAGGCGGCGAAGGCCAAACTGGCCAGCCTTTTCGGTGGCTCCCCAACTCCGGGGCGCAGCGCACCTCAAACCGTTGATGATGCTAAAGCTAGACTGGAAGCCCTTTTCAAAAAGAAATAGAGGACTTCAAAATGAATCAGGAAGGTGAATCTGTCGTTGTCGTCATGATTACCACCCCCGCAGACGATGCGTCACGCATCGCCCACCATCTCGTGGAAGAACGACTCGCCGCGTGTGTGAACATCATCCCCGACATCCGGTCCGTCTATCGATGGGAAGGAAACGTAGAGGACGACCGGGAGTGCCTGCTGCTGGTGAAGACCACCAAGCTGATGTATGAGGCCGTCTCTGCCGGAGCCCGCTCGGTGCACCCCTACTCGGTTCCCGAGGTCATCGCAATTCCCTTGGTGGATGGCTATGACGGATACCTACGATGGGTTGCAGAGAATGTTGGCAAGGTGGAACCAGTGGCCGACGAATAGGCTTCTCATCGGGATCCGATGCGCCTTGGGTCAAAAAGTTGCGGCCCGATCCCCCGGGGATAGACTTGTTGCCAGGAGGTTCACGAACCTATGGCAACTCATCCTGGAAAGCTTCACTACGAAAGCACGAGCAAGGATTATCGCCTCTACTTGGGCGATTCCCTCGAAGTTCTGCGCCGCGTTCCTGCGGAGACAGTAGACCTCGTCTTCGCCGACCCGCCCTACTTCCTCTCAAACGGAGGCATGACCTGTAGCAGCGGGAAGATGGTCTCTGTCCACAAGGGGAAGTGGGATGCCTCAAACGGCATCGAGAAAGACTTCAAATTCCAGGCCAAATGGTTGCGGGAGTGTCAAAGGGTCCTCAAGCCCAACGGCTCGATCTTCGTTTGCGGCACGCGACACAACATTTTCAGCGTCGGCTTTGCCATGCAGAGCATGGGCTACAAGCTCCTCAACGACATCGTCTGGTACAAGCGCAACCCGCCGCCAAACCTGGCCTGCCGATACTTCACCCACACCTCAGAAACTCTGCTCTGGGCAGCCCGGGATGAGAAGGCCAAGTGGACCTTCAACTACCAATTGATGAAACGTCTCAATGGCGGAAAGCAGATGAAAAGCTTGTGGAACATCCTGCCTCCGGGAAAATCGGAGAAGATGCAGGGTCGGCACCCGACACAAAAACCCATTGAACTACTGGAGCGCGTAGTTGTGTCCGCCAGCAATCCCGGCGACCTGATCCTCGACCCCTTCTGCGGCAGCGGCACCACTGGGCTGGCTGCCACTCGCCTGGGGCGACGCTTCGTGGGGATCGAGTTGGACCCCGAATACGCAGACCTCGCCACCCGTCGCCACCTCGCTGATCACTTGGATGCCAACTCGGCCTATCGCTCCGACGTCGACTACGTTGCCGCCCAGGTCGGCCTGCAGTAACCCCTCCCTTTGCCTTTGCCTCTTCCGCCATTCCTCTCTACACTAGGCCGTGGAGGTAGCTCATGCGTCGACAAACAGGCACCATAATCACTCTGTTCTTCTTGTTGCTGGCCGCCGCTTGCAGCAGTGGCACACAGGACGACCCGCAAACTGATGTCAACCCATCGGGATCCGATGCCATCAGCGACGTCAGCAATGAAGCCAGAACCACCTTCTGCCTGCCCGGAGAAGTGCAGTGCAGCGCGGACGGCGGCGTCGAGACTTGCCTTGACGATGGCTCGGCCTTCGCTCTGGCTACGCCTTG
Organism: uncultured Pseudomonadota bacterium; assembly: GCA_937884235.1. Lineage (GTDB taxonomy): Bacteria > Myxococcota_A > UBA9042 > CAIXZC01 > CAIXZC01 > CALGBT01. Next base: position 7,242 of record CALGBT010000924.1, on the reverse strand, counting down.
CACTGACGGGAATCAATGCACCACTGACTCTTGCCAGGCGGGTGTCTGTCTGTTCGGCGCACCATGCGATGATGGCACCCCCTGCACCCTCGACATCTGCCAGCCATTCACTGGCGAATGTACGCATGAACCTGACCCCGGCGTAGCACAATGCTGTCAATCCGATACTGACTGCGACGATGGGCTCGTCACCAGCGTGGACCAGTGTGACGTCGCCACCGGCAACTGCTTGATTCAACACACTGAAGCTACCGCAGAGTTTCTCTATCGCATCGGCGGGAAGGGCACTGGCGAAGGGCAGTTCACCAATCCAAAAGGAATTCATGTTCTCGTGGATGGCCGCCTGGTGGTGGCCGACTCGGGGAATCACAGGGTCCTCTTCCTCACCGCCGCCGGCGAGCAGCTGCTTGAGATAACCGAGGCTGCGGGCAAACCAATCAAAGCCCCGGGATGCGCCTATCAGGCCCCAGATTCCACCATCTTCATCTGTGACACTGGCAATGACCGGCTGCTTCTCCTGGACACTGCCGGCAAGGAGTTAGCCGTCTGGCCCCCCGCAAACTCCGGCGTAGCAATGTTTGAAGGACCTTCTGACGTAGCTGCTAACGGCAACGGCGACGTCTACGTCACCGACGGCCCCGGCGAGGATTTCGATTCCGGCAACCGCGTCATCCACATGAATGACAAAGGACAAGTGAAAAAGGAGAATGGAAAGACGGGCGAGGCCCCGGGTAACTTCGACAAGCCGGCCGGAATCGCCATGACCGCCGGCGGCAACGTGATTGTCGCCGACCAGGGCAACAACCGCCTGCAACTCTTCCCCCCAACCATCGGTGAGCCCATCCTTGTGTTCGGAGTCGAAGGCAGCGAAGTGGGACAACTGAAGGGCGTCTCAGACGTCGCAGTTGATGCCGCAGGCAAGGTTCTGGTTGCAGACAATGGCAATCAACGCATTCAGGCCTTTGATACCTGCCAGCCCGACTGCACCAAGAAGCTCTGCGGGGATGATGGTTGTGGAGGCACCTGCGGCGGGTGCCCGGCACCGTGGCTCTCTTGCCTGCCCGAAGGCGGGGCCTGCCCGGCTTTCGGCCAGTGTGACAATGACGGGACTTGTGGAGGATGGGGCGAAGAGGGAGGGGCCGCCTGCATCGACCGCTCAGGCGAAGAGACCCCCACCGGCTGCGATGGCTGTGCCGCCGAAGCTTGTGTTTGTGCCGGAGAGGGAGTTCTCGACCCGGAGAGTTACTTCGAAGACGGAGCCACCGCGGACGCCTACTGTTGCGAGACTGCATGGGACGTGGTCTGTGCCTACGAAGCACAGTACGTCTGTGGATACTTCTGTCCCCTGCCGGAGGATATCGAGTGGCCCGTACTGGAACCCACTTTCTCGCCCATCGCTCTCTTTCAGGAGACTGACACCGGGAAGATGACCTCTCCCATTAAGCTCGCTCTAGCCCCCGGAGGCTTTGTCTATATCCTCGATACGGTGAAATCGGAAATCCTCGTCTTTCGCGTGAAACTGCCATAGCGAGACCTTGGATTGACCTCCCCGGGCAGGCCATGTAAGATAGCCCCGCTCTAACGTGCGTAGAGGTACACCCATGGCGTATCAGCTAGTTCTGGCATCAGCTTCCCCACGCCGCAAGGATCTCCTTGAACGGATTGGCTTCGCGGTGAAGATCGTGCCAGCCGAAATCGAAGAAAAGATGGAGCCCGAAGAGGACCCCACTGAATTCGTCAAGCGAATGGCTCGCACCAAGGTGCTCTCTGTGGTCAATCGACTAAAGGGCACCATGGCGACCCATGCAGAAAGCCACGAACGTCAGAGCACGGGGCGTGGGAAAAAGCGGGACGGGCCTGATCGCTGGGTCGTTGGCGCCGACACCATCGTCGTTGTTGATGGCGAAATCATGGGCAAGCCCGTCAGTCAGGACGAAGCCTTCGACATGCTGCAGAAACTAAGTGGCCGGGAGCACACCGTAGTCACCGGTTTCTGTGTCTTTGACCTGGTCAAGAACAAAGAAGGGATTCAGGCTGTGATCTCCACGGTGCGCTTCAAGCCAATGAGCCGACGAGAGATTGAGAAGTACCTGTCCGTGGGAGAATCTGCGGACAAGGCCGGGGCCTACGGTATTCAGGGCGTCGGGTCGTACCTCATCGACAGTATCGACGGCTCTTACACCAATGTGGTCGGACTGCCGCTGTGTCAGCTCATGGAGATGTTTGAGGAGATGGGCGCGCATGATATTCTCCCGTACTAACCTACTCTGCCTGACGTCCCTGGTGGTTCCGGCACTCTGCTGCCTATCGTGCAGCTTCACTACCAGAGGCAATCTCACTGACCACATTTCAGGTATCATCGTCGTCGAAGGCTTCTCGGACAGTGTGGCATCGTGGCAACTCTCGGGGAACAGATACTGGGCCGCCAATCGGGATGGCAACTCCATAGCCGTCGTCAACACCGCGCTGGGATCGGGCGTCTCTCCCATCTGGTACCAGGAGCCCCCCCCGGCGAACTTCGAAGTTCGTGTCCAGGCAACGCTTGAGAAGGAAGGACTGGACGGAGGCTGGGGAGTCGAATTCGGTGCCCAGAAACGCAAGCATGCCTACCGCGCTCTGGTGTACGGATCAGGCCGCTTCTGCGTTGACCGCGTCTTTGACCTATATCCAGAATTCATCCACTGCATTCCCTTTCAGCCAGAGGTGAATGCCGGGGAAACCCGGAACACTATGGCGGTTCGGGTGGTGGGGCAGAAGATCAGCGTTTCCGTCAACGGAGAAGAAGTGGTGGTCTTCACAGACGACCGCTATTCCCCTGGGGAACTGGCGCTGGCGGTGGCCGGAGCCGGCACGGGAGTGTCCTTTGAAGATATGGTGCTGATATCGTTGGACTGACGGCTAGTCAACGGCCAGGTTGCACTTGCTGACGCAGCTCTCCCACGGCTGACCTTTGTGGTACTGATTGAATATACAGTCCAGAAGCAGGTCAACGGCCATGGCGTGAGACTCCTTCACCGAGTACAACTCATCAAACATACAGAGTTCCAAGGCAGACTCTTGGCAATCGTCGTCACCATCATCGAGGCTTTTGTAGGCCGCGGCGAAGTCCTTGCAAGTACTTTCGCCGTGCCCCACCGCACACTCTCCTGAAGTTTGCCAACACTTGCTGAAGACACACTCCATGAACTCTTCAGGGTCAAAGGAAGCGCTGCCCGGGGTCTGAGACTGCTTACCACAGACATTCTTGCGGCAACTTTCAACGGCCCCCACAAGAAATGTCTCAGAAGGCTCGACGGCACTCAAACAGTAATCGGGGTCGCCATCTTCAGCCAACTCCTCCAGGAGACAATGGTAGTAGAAGGCGCAAGGGATCGCCTCATCCGGGGTCTCCGTTTCGTCAGGTTCCATTGGCTTCTGCCCTTCCTCCGGCTGAAAGCGCAAGCCCATGAGGTCGACATTTGCCCCGCAGGCCCCACACAACAATAGAAGAACACCTAGAACTGCCACTTGCTTGACCATGCGCTAGCTCCTCCGCAACTGATAGTCACCATTATATGCCGCACACTGGCAAAAGACCACACCTGCGACGGGCCACTTTTTGCACAGCACGGTGTTGAATATTATCATGGTGTCAACGTTGAACGACACCCAATCGCCCATCTAGCCCAGGAGGCAATAATGGATAGTCAGAGAAATCGTGGAATCGTGGCCGTTGGTATGGTCGTGGCAGCGTTCCTGCTCATCTCCGGTCCCACTCTCTTCCTCGCCTGTCAGCCACCCGTATCCGACGAAGCGATTGTGTCAGTGCAGGGGAGAGTCCTGGAGGTGGACGGTACCCCCATGGCCAACGTCACCGTTCGCCTCGTTAAGACGGACCTTGATGTGCTGGACGCAGACTGGGTGGTGGGTCACATTGCCAATACCGACAAAAAGCCCTTCCGGGAAGCTGAGACCGATGAGAACGGGGAGTTCTACATCGAGTTTGAAGGGGCGGATGCCAATTCTGGCAACCAGCTCTGGGCAGCCTATTTCGTGGCTTACGTGCTCCACCCGGATGACCCCGACAGCCACCTGGCGGTTGCGTCTGACTCCTTCCAGTTCTCCAACCAAAGCCTGGCCAGGACCATCCCCGATCTACAATTCTGGGACATCCCTCTGGGCGGTGTCGTAGTGGACGACGCATTTGTCACTGTCAGCTTTGACGCATCGCCGGAGGCTCCTGCAAACGGCCGCTACATCCTCCACGTTGAAGGCACCGAGTGGACCGCCGAGGTAGCCGGCACATCCTACCAGCTACCCCTCACCGCGCTGGAGCCGTGCATCAACCCGGTAGCTGATGACCAGGCAGTTTGCGAACCCAAGACCGAGCACCGTCTGCAGATCATTTCCCTGGCTGAGGGCATCCGCTACCGTAGCGCCTGGCACTCCTTCACTGGCGAGAACCCCAGGGGCCTGGGGCTGTGGTACCGCAATCCCGAGGACAACACCTCCGGTCGGACCTGCTCTGGCAAGGTGCTTTTCGACCTCAACGACGGCAAATTCTCCGGAACCAATTCGGTCCAGGTCCTCGACCAGGGCATGACTGCGGAAGAGTTCCGGTGCATTATTATTGATTTGCAGCAGGACGTGCAACTTGAGGAGGTCTTCCTGCACAATGCCGCAGTGTGGTTCCACAAGGATGCACGCATCAAGTTCCTCATCTCAGCAGCTGCGGAACCGACCGAGGCCGATTGGACAGAAGTATCTCAGGTGAACGGCGCAGATAATGTCTACCCCATGTTCAACGTTCACCTGGATGCCATAGATACACCCGCGCGCCATATTCGCATTGAGTTCGTCGATATCGGCGACAAGCCCTTCTGGCAGCGCATCGGCGAAATCAGCGTCTACGCTACCCCTCTGCTTGCCAACTGAAGCCTCGTTCTCATCCTTGCGCACGCACGCTGTTTCCTGTATTCTCCCTGCCAGATATTGGTGCAAATTCGAGGTGATCCGATGCGGAAATTCCTGATGTTACTTGCCCTGGTCGTGCTTGCCAGCTGTTCATCTTCCGGTGGGGACGAGGGCAACGACGACAAGAACAACAATGCCAATTGCGTCGAAACACTGCCAGATTGTGATACCTCAGTCTGTGTTGGCAACTACGTACGCTCCTGCTCCGAAGACGGCCAGCACTACGAATACGACCTCTGCTTCAACCAGACCTGCAAGGATGGTGTTTGCGCCGCGGCAGCCTGTTTGGAGCCGGGCAAGACCGAGTGCAAGACCGAGATGGAGTATGACCTTTGCCTTCCGAACATGACCATGCTGACGACGAAGGAATGTCCCGAGGGAACAAAGTGCGCCTCCGGGGCTTGTGTGGAAACAACGTGCAAGTCCGGCGATGTGTCCTGCGGCTGGCAGTCCATCCTGACCTGTGGCGAGGATGGCAGTTGGACCAAAGCCGACTGCGCCGCTGGCGAATATTGCGACGAAACCGCACAAGTCTGCGTCCCTGTTGACCCATTCTGCGCGGCGAATCCATTGGGTGCGTACTGTGCTGATTTGGACAACTCCATGCAGTGCGACAACGTTGGTAAAGTGCTCCAGGTCAAGTGTGGCAGCAAGGAAGTCTGCGTCGGTGGATTCTGTCAGGCCACAGCCTGTTCGGTCACCTACCAGAATACTGCTGGCCCGGACGCGGTGGGCGATACCGGCGGCGGTCTGGTTGATGTCGTTGACAACGAGATTGAAGAACTGGTCACCATTGACATCGGCGACCCACCCGAAGCTCCTCCCCTGGAGAAGACCCCAAAAGCTATCATCACACTCAATGGCGGCGAGTTTGAGATGTGGGAGGTGAAATTCACCTCCGCCAAGCAGGCCAACTATGTTTACAAAGACCAGGACCTGCAGCTTTCCATGGCCAAGGGACAACTTCTTATGGAAGTTCATTTCATGGGAATCGAAGAAGGGGTTGTGGGCAGCTTCTCGTCCGAAGAACCTGGTTCGGTGAATGTCCTCATCCTGTTCAACGACGGCACTACGGACCAGGAAGTGGTGCAGTGGAAGTGGTCATCCATCTCCTTCAATGCCACTCTCGACCAGTTTGAAGGGCCTGGAGGCTGGGTCAAGGGTACCTTCTCCGCAACCCTGGAGCAGGCCCAGGAGACTGGCGGTGGCCCCCCGGTAGATGTCCTCAACGGGTTCTTCGAAGTTCCGCGCAAAGAGTAGTCGCCGCAACGTACCCCGGAGGTTGCTTTGGAAAATCTGGTTCTTGTCAATCACACCGACGAGGTGACGCGCGTCGCCATGGTCGAGAGTGGTACACTGAGCGAAGTGTACATCGAGACCTCCGGCGAACGACGCATCGTCGGCAATATATACCTGGGACGCGTGATGCGCGTTCTTCCAGGCATGAACGCCTGCTTCGTAGACGCTGGCCTGGAGCGTACCGGATTTCTGTACGCCTACGACGTCATCAGCCCCAGAGCCATGGAAGAGGTCCAGGAGGAACCCGAGGAGGGCGAGGAGGAACTGCCGCCAGCGGAGGAGCCCATCCATCGCAAGGAGCGGACGCGGCCTGACGTACACATCGCCACGCTCCTCACTGAAGGGCAACAGGTCATGGTCCAGGTGGCCAAGGAGCCCATCGGCTCCAAAGGAGCTCGCCTCACCTGCAACATCGCACTCCCAGGAGTCCTGGTGGTGCTCATGCCCACCGTCGATCATGTTGGAATTTCGCGCCGCATCGATGACCAGGAAGAGCGACAGAGGCTCAGGGAACTGGGAGAGAAGGCCCGCCCCCCGGGCATCGGCGTCATCATGCGCACCATCGCTGAGGGGCGTTCCTCCGAAGAGATCGAGAGTGAGATCAACTTCCTTCACCAACTCTGGCTGCAAACCAAGCAAGGCGCCGAGGCACTGGAAGCCCCCGCGCTTCTCCACGAGGACATGACACTGCTCCTGAGGTCGGCCCGGGAACTGATCTGCCGGAAGTTTGACCGGCTGGTCGTAGACTCGGAGACGGGCACTCGAGAAGTGGAGAACTTCGTCCGCCGCTTTCTTCCAGGTGCCGCCCAGAAAATTGAGCACTATACGGGCCAACGACCGATCTTCGAGCACTATGGTGTGGAGTTTGAGATTGCCCGGGCGGTGCAGCGCAAGGTCTGGTTGCGCTCGGGAGGCTACCTCGTAATTGAGCGTACCGAGGCCTTCACGTCCATCGATGTCAACTCAGGGCGCTACACCGGCAAGTCCGAC
>CALGBT010000923.1 GCA_937884235.1 uncultured Pseudomonadota bacterium | reverse complement strand
ATATCTGGAACATCGGTGTGCCGGACAGCGTTTGCAGCGGCAACGGGGCAGAACCAGGCACCTGGATGGGTACCTGGACAGACAAGCAATACGGACCAAAGACGAGTAATCAGGCAGGTGCACACTCGGTTTGGGCGAGGTAGTGAATAGCAACGAAGGGGCCCCGTCCATTTGCGCCTACCACTGCACGAGGTTGTCATGTATCGGGCACTGTCCGCCGCTTTCATTCTGCTCCTGTTGACCCAACCGGTTCTGGCGGAAGACTACGGGGATTCCAGCGCTGGCATTTACGCCGGCCTGAGTTACTTCACACCGCTGCCCGACAGCGGCATCAACGACTTTCTATACCCGGACATTGGCTTCCAGCTGGACACGCCGAAGCACTTCCTGGACGTCGGCAGCAACTTCCCGGTACTCATCCCCGATCTGTTGGCGTCGGCAGTCAGATTCCTGGCCGGCACCGATGCCTTGCCGCCGTTGTGGGGAGCACTCAATGGTGATGAAGACAACCCCGGGCGCATGGTCATCATGCGCGGCAACTACCGCTACGCCTTCTTCGACAATGCCGCCCACAAGTTCGATGTCGGCGGTCTCTTCGACGCCTGGTGGATGTCCCCGGAGGTTGCCGGCAAGCACTTTGGCAATATCGCCTGGAACCTAGGACCCACAATTGGCTACCGCTTTCGCTCGGGGCCGTTCATCGGGCACTTGATGGCCGAAGCTGGCAACGGTTTCTCCAACTGGGGGACGTTCAATCCATTTGTTGGCCTGCAAGCAATGGCAAGAGTCCGCCTCGGCAAAGCCTTCGGGCTCTACTGCCGCCTCCACGTCAGGCAGCAGAACTTCGATTATAGCGGCTTTGAGCCCAATGACTATGAGTACCAGCCCGAGCAATTCGACGTGCGGATGTGGGAGACGATGTTCACTGCTGATGCCGGGTTGATCGTTCACATTCGGCTGTAGGGCTTTCCCAGCAAGACCCACTGGGAACCCGAGGTTCTCGGAACCCCACTGAGCTTGACAAGGGGGTTGGCGAGGATATGCTCTCGTCGTCGGGTTGTGGGGCCGTTGGCGGGGCAAGGGCGTTGTGTGAGGGGGACTGGGCCATGGCATTGGACGAGAGAGGAAAGACCCGGGAGCAGCTGGCACTTGAAATCACCACGATGCAGCAACGGATTGATGACCTGGAGTTGAAACATATCGTGCGCAACGGAACCGAACGAGACTTCAAGAATGTGGAGCGCGATCTGCGCGAGCGTGTTAAGGAACTGAATTGTCTCCTGAGCATCTCCAAGTTGAGGGAGAAGCCGGACATGAGCATCGGGGAAACGCTACAAGGCATTGTCGACCTCATCCCCGGGGCCTGGCAGTATCCGGCTGTGACCTGCGCCAGAGTTGTGCTCACCAACCTAGAACGCAAGACTGCCAATTTTCGTGAAACCCAGTGGAAGCTGACGCGCAGCATCGTGGTGCAGGGTGAGCCAGTGGGCCATCTGGAGGTCTGCTACCTGTCCCGGAAGCCAGCCCGAGATATCGGGCCTTTTCTCAACGAGGAGATGAGCCTCCTGGAAGCCATTGCAGAGCGAATCGAGAAGGTCTTTGAACAGGACCGGGCAGAGCAGAAAGCCCGTGAACAGCAGCAGCAGATGGTCCAACTGGACAAGATGGTGGCGCTGGGCACGTTGGTCTCCGGTGTGGCTCACGAGATAAACAACCCGAACAACTTCGTCATGTTAAACACACCCGTATTGCGGGAGGCGTACACGAGCGTCGTGCCAATTATCGAAGAGTACTACGCGGACAACGGCGACTTTCTGATGGGTGGCTTGCCTTACAGTGACCTGCGCGAAAAGATCTTCTCCCTGTTCGACGGGATACTCGAGGGCTCCCGAAGAATCAACTCCATCGTGCGGGGGTTGAAGGGATTTGCGCGAGTTGACCCGGCCGGTTACAGGGAGGCAGTAGACTTGAACTCGGTGGTAGAGTCTGCGCTCGTTCTGGTCCGCAACCAGATTACCTTGAGTACTTCGCATTTCTCGCTTGAACTCGCTGCCACGCTGCCACCAGTCAAGGGTAACTCCCAGCGTCTGGAGCAAGTCATCATGAATCTCGTGCAGAATGCTTGCGAGGCACTGCCAAACCGCAGGCAGGCCGTCATGGTGAGGACATCCAGCGAGGGAGACTACGTGGTCGTGCAGGTGCAGGACGAAGGATGCGGCATACCGGCGGACCAACTTCCCCGGGTCATGGACCCGTTCTACACGAGCAAGCGGAGCACGGGAGGAACTGGCCTGGGCCTGTCGGTTTCAGTTGGCATAGTCAAAGACCATGGCGGTACGCTCTCCCTCGCCTCGGGCATCGGCGAAGGCACGACGGCCACCCTCAGACTTCCCGTCCTTGCACTAGCAGAGGACGCCTCGGAGGCAGCCAGTTGAAGTTAATGGAATACCCCCCGGTTCCCGTAATGTTGGTGGATGACGAAGTCGATTTGCTCCAGAGCTTGGAGGCGGTCTTGCGCTCCGGAGGCGTGACCAACATACACTCCTGCGACAAGAGTGCAGAAGCCCTACCCTTCCTCGCACAACATGAGGTCGAGGTGATGGTCCTCGACCTGTGGATGCCGGGGGTTTCAGGTGAGGAGGTCCTTGCGACCATGGCAGAGAACCATCCAGAGGTCCCCGTCATCGTGTTGACCGGCGTGAATCAGGTGGAAACCGCTGTGCGGTGTATGAAGGGAGGGGCCTTCGACTATCTGGTGAAGCCGGTAGAGAAAGACCAGGTTCTCAATTCGGTGATGCGGGCCATCCAGTTTCGAGAGTTGCGCAGAGAGAATGCGCGCCTGCAGCAGGGTGTCCTGAACACTGAACTGAAAAATCCCGAGGCTTTCTCCCAGATTGTCACGAACAGCCACTCGATGCGGGCGATCTTCAGATACATTGAGGCGGTGGCGCCCACCTCCCAACCGGTCCTGATCACCGGGGAGACCGGGGTCGGCAAAGAGCTCATTGCCAGATCGCTCCATACCGTGAGCGGTCGGCAGGGGGACTTTGTCCCGGTGAATGTTGCAGGCCTGGACGACAACGTCTTTGCGGACACGCTGTTTGGGCACCGGAAAGGTGCATTCACCGGGGCCGACTCCGGACGCCCCGGGCTAATCGAGAAGGCCGCTGGCGGCACTCTGCTGCTGGACGAGGTTGGCGACTTGACGATTCCGTCGCAGCTGAAGCTGCTGCGTCTCTTGCAGGAACGTGAATACCTTCCGCTGGGTTCAGACATGCCAAAGCGAACAGATGCCAGGGTGGTGGTCGCGACCAACGAGGATCTTGGGACCCTGATGGACGCTGGGCGATTCCGCAAGGATCTCTTCTACCGTCTCTGCACGCACCGCATAGATATTCCCCCGCTGCGCGCCCGGAAGGAAGACTTGCCTGTGCTACTTGACCACTTTCTACATAGCGCTGCTGACGCCCTTGGCAAGAAGAGCCCTCGCCCGCCCGAAGAGTTGCTTGCTCTTCTGGGCGTCTATGAATTCCCGGGAAACGTGCGGGAGTTCAAGGGAATGGTCTTTGATGCGGTGAGCAATCACCGCTCCGGGACGCTTTCGATGAGTCTGTTCAAAGCTGCCATGGGCTATTCGATTCCTGGACGAGACCCTGGGCACCTGCCAGCACAAGCCCAGACAGATGCATCTCTTTCATTCCCACCTCGGCTCCCCACGCTCAAGCAGACGGAGAATGCTCTGGTGCTCGAGGCGCTCAACCGCGCCAAAGGCAATCAGTCGGTGGCGGCACGCTTGTTGGGAATCTCCCGTCAGGCCCTGAACCGGCGGCTGAGGACCACGCGGGCATAGCATGTCTCGAAGACCGGGTGCAACATCCATTGCTCGCTTCCGATTTCGGGCATTACGTAACTACCAACAATCACAAGCACATCGATAACACAGCCGAATCTACGTCAACATTTGTTGCACCCCCCTGTTTGCACCGCACCGTCGCCATAAGCCCCATTCCCCTAGCGTTGGTCGCCATTTCGACGTGATTTTGGGAGATGGCGCACCCCTTGCAAAGGCAGACATCCCGGAACGCGGACAAGCGTGGCCCAACGACCGGAGGCTCTTCGCCGGCGATGGCCACCTGCGGTAACCCGGGGAGTACGATGTCCATGGCAGAGAGAATACACATCATGGTCGGTGAGGACGAACAGCATACCCTCCTTGCCATATCGCTGGTGCTGCAGAAGGCCGGGTTCCAAGTCACCGCTCTGGCGTCCGGTGCAGCGGTGCTCAACGAGGTTGAAGGACCTGGCAAGAGCGCGGCACCGGTAGACCTGCTGCTACTCGACCTGCAGATGCCAGGCCTGACCGGGATTGAGTTGATTGCAGCGCTTGCAGAACGGTCGGTTGGCTGGCCTGTGCTCGTCATGTCGGGGCACAGCGACGGGGTGTTGATAGCTGAGGCGATGCGCCAAGGCTGTGTTGGATACCTGGAGAAACCGTTTGAGCCCGACGAGCTTCTGGCTCGCATCAAGTGGGCTCTTAACAAGCCAAAGGATTTGGCTACGAGGAGGGCAACAATGTCAGCGTCAAGTGAGTATTCCGGGCTTTGTTCGACGTGCAACCACGCACCGGGCTGTGGCTACAGAACTGGGTCTGATGCGGTTGTGCAGTGTGAGGAGTTTGATGCACACACGCCCATGGGGCCAAGGGGGGAGCGGGGTGAACGACCGGGGCCTGCCCTTCTCAGGACTACCGCCGGGGGCGAGCCAAAGGGGCTTTGCGTCAACTGCG
>CALGBT010000922.1 GCA_937884235.1 uncultured Pseudomonadota bacterium | reverse complement strand
GGGCAATACCATATGCCGTTAGAATCGGCCGTGAGAACGCTTCCATCATAAGCAACTGCTGCTATACTTACAAATAACCGTGTCACGGGTGCGCCCGCGGGCGCGGCGAGAAGGGGAGAAGATGACGGCCAGAGCCTTGAAGTTCATAGTTTTTGCGGTGTTGTTGGTAGCTGCTGGTGGCTGTGGTCCGCGGCCACTGTCTTTGGCTGCCCCCGTTGCCGGCGTTGCTCTTGACTACGGCGATTCGCTAGCCGATTGGACCCGATCTTACCGGCTCTATGAGGACTTCGAGACCAGGGTTGTGATCCACGCCACATACTACTCCAGGCAGTTTGTGGCCGCCTACCTCCAGGAGTACCAAAGGGTCTATCAGCCAGTGACGCAGGACATGACGGCGTTGCGGGCTCGCCTGGAGCATCGGCTCGTCCGCAACGAGTGCTTCTTCGTTTCGTTCTTCACCGGCGACCGGGATTGGAATGATCTGGCGCTCTCCAGTTCGACCTGGCGGGTCTACCTTGAAACGTCCCGGGGCGCTCGACTGCGAGCCTCGTCCATCAGCAACCGGGAAGGGAAGTTGGTGGAGCAACAGCATTTCTTCCCTTATCACGACGAGTTTGCCGAACCGTATCTGGTCTGCTTCGACCGTTTTTCCGAGGGTAGCGGGGGACAGGGTCTGCCGCAGCCGGTGATTGGACCGGGAGTGGAGGATTTCACCCTGGTGCTGCGCTCGCCCCTGGGGAATCTGCGATTGAATTGGGAAATGCAGAAATAGACGTACTTGCTAGAATCCTTCCTCGTAGAAAGGCACATCCTTGTCGCTGATGAAGGTGTTGATTGAGCTTCTGACGTCTTCGGGCAGATCGATGAACTGGACCCCAATTCCTTGGGCCATGTCTCCGGTGGAGTAACGGTCTCGCAGCCATTGGACGCGGCCACGACAGTCAATGGTTCTGTCCAATGTCGGGAAAGTGAAGGTCAACTGGACAACGTCGCCGACCGCGTGGCGTCCATCGGTGGTGATGAATAGTCCGCCGCTTGAGATATCCTTAATCATCCCAGTGTAAGGGATGTTGTCGCCATCAATATCGACCTTCAGGTCGTAGGCAACCTCAAAGCGCGAGGCAATTCGTCGATTGGCTGAATCCTGTTCGTGTGTGGTCATGGACATCCTCTCTCTACGTCTCATTTCAACCGTGTGAGTATAGGCCGCCGGGCCCGGTCGTCAAAAGAAATCTCGCGCGCTGGCCGGCTGGAGTGCACAAGGCGTGTATTGTCGTTGCGCGTTGCGGCCCCTGACGGTAGTCTCGTTGCCAGGAAAGGGAGGCGCGTCATGAATGGTCGGAGAATCCCCCTGGTACTCCTGGGTGCGTTGACGCTGGCAGCTTGCAGCGGCAATGGGGGCAGCCCCGCAGACGATGTGACAGGGTGGAACGATGCCCTGGTGCGGGAGGATGTTCGGGCCGAGCAGTCGGGGCAGCCGGACGCTCAGCCGATGGAACTTCAGGTAGACGCAACCTTGGAGGTGCCGGGAACGGTGGTCACGGATGATGGCGCCGGTTTCGTTGTGACCGTGACGACGCAGCCTTTTGGCATCACTGCTACCCGTGATGGCGAATTGGTTTGGGATGGCTCTGACCTGCCCCTTCTAGTCGGGAGAGTGCCTGTCTACGATGAGGCGCTTCGTTACGACCCGGAACTGGTGCCCGACGATGTCGAGTGGCTGGGCCTGGAGGCGGTCACTAGGTATGAAGAACTGCCAGATGGTGGCCATCGGTTCTTCTTTGAGCCCATGGCCGGCCGTGAGCTCTCGTTGACCATGCAGCCTGGTGGAGAAGGCATCGTCACTTTCGACCTGGCCCCGAGTGTTTTCCGGGACGAAGTCCTGTCAGCCATTGAGTATGCAGCGCTGGACGGAACCGAGAACTTCTACGGGCTGGGCGAGAGCTTCGACCATGTTGCCCGTCGTGGCACTGTCCGGCAGATGCATATGACCATCGATTTCTTGCAGGAGTCGGGCTACAACGAAGCGCACTATCCAATTCCGCTGCTCATTTCTACCAAAGGCTCAGGGCTCTTCGTTGAAGACCGACATCCTGGCTTCTTCGATGTCTGCAGCTCCGACCCGGATCGGATCATCACCCGTTTCTCCACTCATGCCCTACGCTTTCACCTGCTCAGCGCCCCCACGCCGTTGGCGGTTCTGAGCCGCTACGTGTCGCTCACTGGTGCCCCCGCCCTGCCACCAAAGTGGGCCTTTGGCGTCGTGCAGTGGGAGGACGAAATTGATGGACAGGAGCAGGTCTTGGAGAATGCCTATGCCATGCGTGAACTCGATCTGCCGGGGTCCGGAATGTGGGTCGACCGGCCCTTTGCCACGGCTCACGAGTCTTTCATTTTCAGGCCAGACATTTATCCCGATGCCGAGGGGATGGTCAAGGAGCTCAACGGACTGGGGTTCCGGCTGGCCATCTGGTCGGCCCCGTACCTTAGTGACGGAGTGCCTGCGGAGTATGCAGAGGCTGAGGCCAACGGGTACTTCGTCGAGAGCGATGACATCAACTTCACGAAGTTTGGCAGGCTCATGGACTTCACCGACCCCGGGGCCGTGGCGCTCTGGCAAAGCCTCGTGCAGCGGGCCGTAGACATTGGCATTGAGGGCTTCAAGCTCGACTACGGTGAGGACGTGATCTCGGGCTACTCCACCTACAAGACGACGTTCAACTTTTACAACGGTGAGCCCTCGGAGACCATGCACCGCTGGTACCAGTACTTCTACCACAAGACCTATCGGGATCTATTGCCAGAACATGCCTTTCTTATCAACCGCGCCGGTTGCTATGGCGATCAGACAATTACGTCGGTGGTCTGGCCTGGGGATCTCTGCGCCAGCTTCTACTACCACCAGGAAGAGGGGCACGTCGGTGGGTTGCCGGCTGCGCTCATCGGCAACCAGACCCTTTCCGCCAGCGGCTATCCCTTCTTCGGTTCCGATACCGGCGGCTATCGACACTTCCGCCCGACCAAGCAGGTGTTGTTGCGTTGGGTGCAGCACACCGCGCTCTCGCCAGTGCTGCAATTTGGCGGGGCCGGGGCCAACTGTAATCCCTGGGATTTCACCCTCTACGAGGGAGAGGATGACGGTGTGCCCGCAGTATCGCAGTATGATGAGGAGACGCTGGACATCTGGCGGCAGTTTGCAAAGCTGCATATCCGGCTCTTCCCATACGTGTATACCTATGCAGTTGCGGCGAGCCAGACCGGGATTCCGGTCACCAGGCCTTATGGCATGGTCCATCCCGAGCAGGGCCATCCCGATGCCCAGTACTTCTACGGAGATTTCTTCACTGTTGCCCCGGTGGTCAGACCGGAGGACAGTAGGGAGGTCCTGATTCCGCCCGGGCGCTGGTTCGACTGGTTTGATGATACCGCCTACCAGGGACCGTCCAGCAAGAACCTGACTGTGCCCCTCCAACGCCTTGTACTGCTGGTTAGGGAAGGGGCGATCATTCCGCTGCTCCGGCCCACCATTGATACCCTGGCGCCGGCAACCGCGCCGGGGGTGGAGTCCTACGCCGTCGACCCTGGGGTTCTCTACGTTCGCCTGTGGCCGGGGCAGGAGGCCAGTGAGTTCAAGGTGGTCCTGGGCCCCCAGCTCTCCATGGTCCCGGAGGGCGCGGGGGTGCGCATCTCCTTTGCCGAAGTGGAGGGGGCGTTCACTGGCCTGCGCCTGGAAGTCCATGGTGGGCATCTGGCGGCCCCGGGCGGGAAGCTAGGGGCGGTGTCTGCTGAGGGAGTAGCGCTGGAAGAGGTCACTCTTGAGGGGTTGGAGGGGTGCGTCAG
>CALGBT010000921.1 GCA_937884235.1 uncultured Pseudomonadota bacterium | reverse complement strand
TGAAGGCTCTGCAGGAGTGGGCACCATCCTTTGCCGCACTCTCCCTGGGCATCTTCCTGGAGCAGGAAGGCGCACAGAAGTTGGTGCCGCTGGTACTGGCCCGGGTCAATGGCAAAACCACCAACAAGTATTATGTTCTCGTTGCCAAAGGCTCGGCAAAGACCCTGGCCGACCTGCAAGGCAAGACGCTCACCGGCAGCATCCTGGATGATGGCACCTTCCTCAGCAAGGTCATTTTCGCAGGCACCATTGATGCGACCACCCACTTCAAGCTGGAGCAGACCAAACGACCCTTGCGAGCCATTCGTAAAGTTGCCCAAGGTCAACTGGATGCAGCCCTGGTGGACGACGTGCAGTTCCAGAGCCTCAAAGGACTGCCTCTCTTCGCCGACCTCGAAGTGATCTTTGAATCTGCCGACGTCCCCAACCTCGGCATGGTCTACCTCAAAGACCGGGCGGGGAACGAGGACATCAAGAAGTTCGGGGAGGCACTGGTCAACATGTGCAAGGATCCTGAGGGCAAGAAGATGTGTGAGACCTTCGCCGTAGAGGGATTCGAGCCTCTCCCCGCCGGGGCCCTGGACGGGGTCCGCAAACTCTACAAATAGTTGGTGCACGCCACCGACAGACGCTGCTCCGGAGCAGGCCGAAGTGCTTACCTCGTCTGGATCGGTCTGGCCGGACTGGCTCTCGGCTGCTCTTCCTGTTCCGGCTTCTTCGACCCCGCCCCTGACCAACAGATTTCCAAACGCACCTACTACGAGTTCCGCCGCCTCCCAGAAGCGCCGGAAGAACTGCAGCAAATGGCCCGCAGCCTCTACCACGAAGATGCCGAGCCGGCGGAAATGGCCAGGGCGCTCCTGGCGTCCTGCCGGCTTTCCGACCTGGAACCGCAGAGTGCCGAGGCCTACTTCCTTGCGGGACGGGCCTGCGGTTGGCTTGAGGACTATGGTGAACCCACCGTCTGCTATGACGCCAAGCGGGCGCGGACAGTTGTGGTCGACTGCGTGGAGTTGGCGGAACTGGCCGTGCAACTGGCACCAGTTGATGCCAACGCGCTCTACTCACTGGCCCTCAACATGGGGCTGAAGCTCGAACACTCCTCCATCGCCCAGGCCAGCGTCATCATCAAGCCCTTCATGAATACCCTGGAGAAGGTCATCAAGCTGGATGCCTCCGTGGACGAAGGAGGTGCGCTACGTATTCTCGGGGCTCTCTACCTGAAAGCCCCCCCCTGGCCCACAGGCCCGGGGGACCTGGACAAGGCCCTCGAACTGCTGGAGCGCGCCGCTGCCGAACACCCCGAGCACCCCCTCAACCACCTCTTCCTGGCCGAAGCTCAACTTGAAGACGAGGCCCCCAAAGAAGCTCGCAAGTCGGTAGAAGTTGCCAGTTCCCTCCTGGACCCCGACAAGTACTTCTGGCGTGCGGAGCGCTGGCAGAGGCGACTGGAGAAGGTAGAAAAACGGGTCATTGCGGCCTTGGAGAAATAGCATCGACCTTGACATCAGCAGATCCTGGGCTAGACTGACACGGCTGTCACTGACGCTCATGTCATTGCGCCGGTACCTGTGTTTGGCTGCATGGAGGCCCTATGCGACTAGCCCTTTCCCTTTCGTTATTGTTGGCCCTGTCAATGGCAGGTACCGTCACGACCTCGGCCCAGGAGAAGCTCTCTGCAATACAAATCCTGGAGCGGATGGATACCAAGATCAATGGCAACGAAGACCAGGACATGGATGTCACGTTGACGGTTATTGACACCGACGGCAGCGAGAAGAGCTACGACTTCAATATCAAGCAGAAGGGCAACGACAAACGGCTCATCCGCTTCAACAGCGGCGAGCTCAAGAACATGTCCATACTCACCATGAACCAGGATCAGGTCTACATCTACCTGCCGGGCTATAAGAAGGTCCGTCGGGTCGCTTCACACAACATGAGCCAGTCCTTCGTCGGCTCCGATTTCACCAATGCGGACATGGCCACGGCCTCATTTCTTGAGGTCTATGACCCGGTCCTAGAAAAGGAAGACGAAGCCTTCTGGTACCTCAGGCTGACCCCGAAACCTGGCAAAGACACAGGCTACGCGTCGCTGCTCACAAAGGTGGGGAAGAAAGACTTCTTGCAGTGGCAGAGCGACTTCTTCGACGAGAAGGGGACCCACGTGAAGCGCTTCGCAGCCAGCCAACCGAAGCTCTTTCCTGGTACCACGGCAGAATGGCATTCGCACATCGAGTTGAGCGACCCGCGCACCGGGCACAAGACCACCATGAAGGTCAATGCCTTGAAACTCAACCAGGGCCTCAAGAAGAGCATGTTCACTACCCGCTACCTGCAGTGGGCCAAGTAATCACCCCCAATCCGTCGCCAGACGAGGTACGCCATGGAGCCGACTGAGCGCCGCCGAGAGTTGCTTCTCGCCGCCAAGAAGATCTTTGCCGACAAGGGTTACCACGCCGCCGGGGTGGCCGATATCGTCGCCGCGGCCGAAGTGGCCAGGGGAACCTTCTACCTCTATTTCAAGAGTAAAAGGGACGTCTTTGCGGCGCTCCTTGATTACATCTTCGAATCCCTCATGAAGCGGCTCCAGGCAATCCCCCTGGACCAGCCGGAGCAGATTCTAAAGGGCCTCATGGACAACGTGGCTCTGGTGGAAGCCTTCTTCGAGGAAGACACTGAGCACGCACAGATCATCATTCGGGAAGCGATGTTCCTCGACGAGGACTCTTCCCGCCGGGTCGACGAGATGCGCCATGCACTCGTGGAGTATCTCGTCGCGGTGGTCCGTCACTGGCAGGAAGCAGGCATCTTGCGCCCCCTGGACCCGGAGTTGGTGGCGCATGCCTTCCTGGGAGCGTGGCGGGAGTTCTTTGAACAACGGGTGATTCTGGGCAACATCACCGCCTCCAGCGAGAAGATCCTGGAGAACCTCATCCAGCTCTTCCTCTTTGGCCTCATCGATCCAGAACACTTCACCCTGGCCGCCGACCATCTCCGGGAGATCGGCGAGGAGGAGGAAGCTAATGCGTAGCTTTGCCACGGCTCTGCTCGTAGCCTTCCTCTTCACCTCACCGGCCAGGGGCCAGAGCCTCGCCGACATGATCGACTTCTCAGGCTACATCGAAAGCGACACTCGCATGATCCTGGACAACTACCGAGGGCTCAATCCCGGCGGCTTCGGTGACCTCGAACTGAACCGCAACGAGGTCAATTTACGGTTGGGAATCAACCCCAATGACCAGGTGCGGGCAGTGGTCGACACACGCCTGCGCTATTTCGGGTTCAGCCAGGCCGAACAACTCCCGGACCTCATCGAGCGGGCCAAAGTGGACCCCTATTCCATTTACCTCGACGAGGCCTACTTCGCGGCCCGGGGAGTCATCTTCTCCAACCTCGACCTGCGCATCGGCCGCCTCATCCAGAACTGGGGGGCCGTGGACCAGTTCAACCCCACCGACAACCTGAACTCCCGGGACCTCTCCGACCCCCTGGATTTCACCAAGAAGGTCCCCAACCAGATGGTGGAAATGTCCCTATACCCCGCCGAATGGATCGACCTGACTGTTGTCTGGGTACCGGTCTTCAAACCGGCGCAACTTCCGCCATCGGCCAATCTGGCTTTTGCGGTGGAGTATGATCAGGCCGGGTGTTTCAAGAAGGCTCCGATACCGCCGCTGTCACGACCGCAGATGGCGGAGTTGGTGGACTACTTCGGCTCCCTCGACCCCTGCAGTATGCACTTCATAGACCCCCAGGTGCGCGTCCTGGACCCGGGGCGGAACATCGCCGATTCCCAGGCTGCAGCCAAGGCCAAGCTCTACCTGGGACCCCTCGACATTACCCTCTCATACTACTACGGACGGTTCGGCTTCCCGGCAGCTTACACCGCGGTGGCCTACGCTACGCCCCGCATGGATGAACCCGGAGCGCAAGACATTGAGTACATCGCCGAGGTCACATACCCCCGCATGCAGGTGGCCGGACTCGACTTCACCTACTCCGCCGACTGGCTCTTTGGCATGGGCTTCATGGGCGAGATTGCAGTGATCTTTCCGGAACAGGTCGATTTCGGACTGCGGGCCTTTCGCGGAAAAGCCCTGGAAATCGACATGGCGCACACCAACATCCCCTCGGACCCCTTCGTCAAGGGCACCTTCGGCATGGACTATTCGCTCCCCTTCGGGCTCTACCTGAACGTCATGTATGTCCATGGGTTCTTTGATGAATTCAATGACATGTACGGTCTCCACGACTATCTGGTGGCAGCCACTGAATTCAAGTTCTTCGACGACGAGTTGGCCTTCCGCCTGGCCGGCGTCTGGGACATCACACAACGGGAAACAGGCACCTTCACTCCCACCGTAACCTGGGTCATAGTGCCCTCTGTCGAAATTCAGGCCACGGGAATCTACTTCATCGGCGACGTCGACCCGCCCGAAACAGACGGCTTCTCCACCTACGACCAGAAGTGGCGCTTCGGCCAGAAAGCAGCAGGGCGAAACGTAGCCAGCCTGCGAGGGAGAATCACATGGTAATTTTGAACTGCCAGGGTGCTGCGCGACCCTGGCGCAGTGCTTCTTCAGCAGGTTCTGCAAGAAGGCAAATGGAGGCCGCAGGGAGCGTGGAGGAGACCCTTTTCGACCTGGAACGGAGCGAAAGCGAGTACCAGCAGCGAAAACGGGTGCTCCGCAAGCAAGCGACCGGAGGCCGGGCGTTGCTGGTGGCCGCAGGGAGCGTGGAGGAGACCCTTTTCGACCTGGAACGGAGCGAAAGCGAGTACCAGCAGCGAAAACGGGTGCTCCGCAAGCAAGCGACCGGAGGCCGGGCGTTGCTGGTGGCCGCACTCCTACTCTTCTCCGCATGCAATTGGAAGGCGGACGGGCCGGCGCGGCTCAAGTCGCTCTATCCGCAAGAAGATTTGACAAGCAATGCTGAGCCGGAGGATATCATCGTCCCCCTGGATCGTCCCGACACACCTTACGAACCGGGCACAGACATCCAACTCAACAATCTCTGGGGCTACTACGTAGTAAAGATGAGCCTGCCCGCCACCATGGATCTCTTCCCTGGAATTGGCGAGCCCTACCCGCTGCTACTCACCAATCTCTTTGTGGCATTCTGGTCCGATGATGGCCTCGACTGGAGCTACTGCCAGCAATTCGCTAACCTCGATGCTGGCGGCCTGGGGGAAACCGAGATGCTTCCTGAGACCAACGCGGCTCTCGGCCAGGTGCCAATTTATCTGGAAACCGCCGAAGGCATCGGCATTGAGCAGCAGACCCTGGCGTGGACCTGGGGCATTCAGGGCATGGATGACCCGGTCAAGGACCCGCTCCCGACCTCTGGAGACGACCCGCTCGTCTGGGATCAAGACGATGACGGCAACCCCGGGGTGACCATCAAGGTCCTTCAGCCGGCAGGTTTTCGCTACATGGTCCGGCGGGCCGTCTGGCACCTTGAGCCGGCCGCCATCACCGAGGACGGCGACCGACTGGAGGGAAAGGTGAAGTTTCAAGTTCACGAAGGGGCCGTGGGATATGATGGTCCCAGCAGCTTGAAGACAATCATCCCCGTGGTCTCCGACCCCAGCGGTGGCTCCTACACCATGGTCCGCACCAATGAGTACTACTCCTGCGAGCAGTTGCTGGCGGAATACCCTGGCATCTTTTAGCGGGACCCCATGACCTTTATCAAGAGCTATCGCGTTCATCTCCTGGTCATCGCCCTGTTGTTCACCGGCGGCGCCGCGGCCATCGCCCCCATGCTGCCCATGACCGCGGATGTCACCGAATTCGTGCCAGCCGACGATCCCGCGGTGACCGAGTGGGTGGAAATGACCAACCGCTTTGGTGCGCTGGACATTCTCATGGTGGGACTGGAAGAGCCGGGGGAGGCCTTCAATCTTGACAGTCTGGCCCACCTGGATGCCATCACCACACGACTCAATCAACATCGCGGAGAGGGACTCAAGCTGGTGCGTAGCCTCACCAACCTCGATACCATCCGCAAGGGCGAGGATGGCACCATCGATGCCGACCTGCTGATCAACCGGGTCCCGACCAACCCCGAAGAGCGGGTGGCACTCATGGAGCGAGTGCGAGGCGATGCCCAGGCGCCAGGCTCGTTTATCTCCCGCGACATGCGGGCCTACGCCATCATCATCAAGCTCGACCCAGAAGGCGACTCCCGGGAAATGGCGATGCTGGTGCGCACAATCGTCCAGGCAGAATGCGGACATTTGATTCCGGCCTACTTCGGGGCCCCTTTCATTGAGACCATGATCACCGACGGCATTTACCGGCAAATCCCCCTTATCTCCGCACTCTTTCTGCTCTTCATGCTCATCCCGTTGGCTTTAATGGTGCGGCGGGTCCTCCCTGTCCTGCTGGTGCTCGGCAGTGCCGGCATCGCGGTGCTCTGGTGGTTGGGTCTGCTGCAGCTGCTGGGCGTCGAGTTGACGGCCACGGCCTCGGGTGCGGCCCTGGTACTGGTGGCTGTGGCCGCGGTGCTCTACGCCCGCCTGATGCAGTTATACATGGAGAAAGCCGACGGTGCCTCCAGCTTCCTGATGCTGACCCTGGCCGCGGCCGGTGGTCTGCTGGCCCTGGTCCTATTCCCAATTCCTTTCATCGCCCATTTCGGCCAGGTGGCGGCCATCGGCATGATTGCCATCGCTTTGACCGGTCTCTTACTGTTCCTTCCAGCGGCCCACTGGCTGACCCCGGTGCCACCCAAGGGGGCCGGCCCGTCGTCCCGCCGCATTCGCCCGGCCATGGCCTGGACCACCGCCATTATCATCCTCGCCGGGGGTGGCTATGCGGCCAGTCAGGGGCGCTTCCTGCTCTCCCCACGTGACCTCTTTGCCGCCGACGACGAAGTGGGACGAGCGATGTCCTTCTTCGATCGGCACATGGGTGGCGCCGATGTCCTGCAGATCGGAGCTACCGGGGATTTCCGTAACCCGGCCAACTGTGCGCGCCTCATGCGCCTCACGGACCTGCTGGAAGGCGACCCCCTCTTCGCCGACGTCCGCTCGGTAACCCAGGTGCTGGGCATGCTCAGCGAGCAGTTTGGCGATGCCCACCGGATTCCCCCTGACGCCGAGGCCCTCAACAACCTCTGGTTCTTCGTCGAAGGCAATCCCGACCTGCGAGCACTGGTCAATGATGACCGCAACGATGCCATGATCGCCGCCCGGATTTTCCCCCAGACTGACCTCGCCATGGCCCACTGGGCCGACGTGGCACGCACCGCCGTAGAGCAGTCGGCGCAACGCGGAAGGGAGGGAGCCCAGGCCCGGCTGCTGTCCCTCGGTCGCCACCACGGCCTCCACCTGCGCGAGCCGGCGTTGACGGCCGTGTTGGACGATGTCCTGGCAACTGCTGACCCCGCCCACGTGGCGGCACGCCAGCAAGCGATGATCAGTGCTCTGCATTCCTTCATGCACTCCGACGGGGCCCCTTTTACGCCCACTGACAAGGAATGGGAGGAGCTATCCCAACTGCTCAAGAAGGGCGCCAGTCAGCCATCGCTAGCTGCCGCCATCTCGGCCATGGACAGCTACCGTGAGTGGGAGTATCCCCCGGAAGTGGCCGGGGAACTGGCAGAGAACCTGCTGGGGCGTACCCGGGAGTTGGCACGCACGCAACAACTCGACGGTCCATTGGCAGAGCTGGGGCGCATCCTCGGCGACTCTCCGGAGGCCGATGCATTCCTGGTGCGGGCCCGGGGGATTCTGGTCGAGCTACTCGATGCCAACGCCCCTGGCGAAGATACCCTTGTCATTACGGTAAGCGGCTTTCCCGCTATCATTCCGCTGGTGGATGCGCGCATTCTACATCTGATCTGGCTCGCCGCCCTGCTCCTCTGGGGAGCGATGCTGCTGGCCGTGCTGGCCGTTTATCGCAATGGCTTTGTGACGCTACGCAGCGGCACCGAAGCCCTCCTGGCCACGGTTGTCACCTTCGGTCTGGGGTGGCTGACCCGAGTCAACATCGATTCGGCATCGGCCGTCCTCTACCTGCTGCCGCCCATGGTCGGGTTCTTCGCCAGCCCCGCGCTCCGCCAGCCACTACCCCCCGGTTCACCACTCCCCGGCAACAGGCTTGCCCCGGCGGTGGCCACCGCCCTGGCTGCGGGTGCTCTCTCACTCCTGGCAACCGGGGTCCTGCCCGTCTTCCGAATTGGTGCGGTGATGGCCGGAGGAATGGCCGTCATCGCGATTATTGCGGCCCTTTCCCGACGAATTCGCCCCTAGGTGCGGTCAGGGCAAAACGCGGGTAATCGGCGATAGCCACCGAAGGGCCAAATCGCCTATCGAACCCTGGCGGCAGCCCGTACCTCTGAGTAGCCTTCGACTGCAAAATGGCGCAACAGCCAATCATCGGTTGTGGGGGCAACAGAAACGCCCCAGCCATGAGTATGCTGCCAGCGCACCAGGCCGATGCCCGGGGCAAACCACATCCACTGGTGCATGCCCTCCTCATCAGCGGCATTGCGTGTGTAGTAGTGAACCTTCACTGCCCGATAGGCCCCCATAGCCGTATCCACTACCTCGATAGACTCCACGGTACCCTCGGCGCGCATGTCACCGTAGGGGTCGCCGACCTTCCATTTCTTGCCAACCCGCACCGGAAAGTGAAGCCGTGGCAGTGAGCAGGGCCACCACTTGAATTGGGAACCGAAATCCCTCACCGCCTCGTCGTCGACCCGAACGTAGTGCTCAATCACCATATCCAGAGAGGCAAACTCCGTCAGGGTGGAGAGCATCCCGTTGGTGGAAATCTGCTTCTCCGTGGGGACAATGTAGAGGATGGTGTCCTGGCTGTAGTAAAGCCAGCTATCCCCTACCGACCAGGGGAAGAGTTCGGGGCCGAATTCCTCTCCCTCGCCCTCGCTGACGACGCTGATTGAACTGTCATAGGTGGTGGGCAGGGCATCGTTCACCAGGTCGGCACACCCTAACAGCAGTAGCGCTACCAGCACGACATGAGTGTGTAGTGCTTTCATGGCGCCACCTCCATCATGGTGTGGTAGAGGGGAGCGTTGACAGATGTCCCCTGCAGCGTTTGGGCGGCGTAGATAATATGGACCCGACCGGCGAGGTCTACGGCCATAGCCATAGTCCCCATGGCCTGTCCGCCAAAATATGGTCCCTGCCATAATCCCGCAGTGTCCCGCCGGTAGAGCAGCGGACAGATGCCATACTCGCATTCGACCTGCCAGTTGAGCCAGAGGGTGCCGTCCTGTCCGAAGACAACCTCATGGCCGACATAGCCCTCGGCAAGTGTCGGGGCTTCGCTGACGAAGGTCGGTTCAGCGACAAAGTCGCCCGTCATCATGTCATTGGCGAAATGCTCCGGGAGGAGAGTCGTGTAGTCTGACGGTCCAACGAAGTGGAGCAGATCGTTCCACCCTACCACGGCTGTCTCAGGCTGTGCGTTGACCGAAAAACCGGTGCCCAGCGACAGCTGCTGGAGGGGGGCAATGCCGCCGGGGTCGAGCACCAGGAACCAACCGGTGACGCCCTTGGGGAAGATGAGCGCCTGGCCATCTGATCGACCGAAGACGCTCGAGTCGGAGAGACCGGCGCTGTAGCCTTCTCCTACCAACTCCAGCGGCCCCATGTTGACGCTCCAGTAAAGGAGCTTGTCGCTGTTGGTCCAGGTGGCCACCACGGTGCCGTCAGGGAGAAGAGCAGCGTCGAAGGGCCAGGCCTTCTCGTGGAGGTCTGCTCCCTCCAGCTTGCCGCCCTCCAGGGCCGCCCCCCAGCGATAGACAGCCGGAGCATACTTTGACGCGCCAGAGGTCTTGTGCAGTCCCCACAACAACGCCTCGCCTTCGCCAGCAGCCAATCCCAGGGGGCCGTTGTTGATGGCGAGCCCCGACGAGACCGCGGGCTCCACCCATTCCAGGGTGACGGTATCGAGGATGCGGTAAGTGGGGGTCTGATTGAACAGCCACGCCATATGAAGCCGCTCATCGGCCCCCATTGCCAGCACCGGTGCGCTGGCCACCCAGCTATCGAGGGAAACCTGACCGACCTCCTCGGGAGGGGTCCAGCCGGACGCGGGCAAGGGCGGGTCGGGGAAGGTCACCAACTCACCAGGCTTGAAAAAGACGGCGACTTTGCCAATCTTCCGCACCAACACATCCGAGCCCTCCCGCAAGGGAACACTGAATTCAGGTTCGATGACATAGGTGCGCTCGATTTCTATTGCGGTCTCGCCGTCAGCTACGCTGAGGAAGGCCGGGTCGAGGAGCAATTCCCCCGTATCGGCCACCGCAAACTCAAAGAGAGGCTCGCCATCCAGGTGCCAGAGATAATCACCGTTGTACGCCCGAACGATGACGGTACCTTCACCACTGTCGGGGTAGGCATCCCACTTAAGCAGGAGGGGATCCCCCTGGTAGATCTCCTGACCGGTAGCCGGCGAGGCGATGTCGGGCGGCGGTGAACCAGTATCCCAATCGGCAAGGATCTTCGGCCTGGCCCCGAACTGATCACAGAGGTTGGCCATCTCACCCGGCTCCAGATACGTGGGCAGGGTGTAGGTGATAAAGGGTTCATGCTTCGCCCCGTCCAGGCAGCGGGGATGCGGGTGGTAGTTTGATTGGGGGCAGGGGCAGAGCCAGTTGCCCACCTCCTCGACTGGCGGTTCGATTTCCAGGCGCACCTCAACCTCTCGCTCCTGACTGCCGTCTGCCGCCATTGTATCCCGGACCATATGGGTCGCATGCAACAAGTTGACTTCGGTACCCCAGTAGAGCACCGGCAGGTCTTCCTCGACTTGGGGGTCGGGAACACCCGGCGGGAATATGTGCTGGCCGATCTTTCCGGCCCCCTTGTCAGCGCCCACGTCCTCCACCGAAGGAGGGCTACATTCTTCCGGGATTGTGCCATAGCTGAAGTCGCCAACCCCCATGAGGGAGTTCCCGAAGGCCAACTTGTCAAGATTGTCCCAGCCCGGAGTGCCGCCGGTTCGGCAAGCAGCATCTTCTATGTTGAAGAGCAGTTGCAGGGTGGCATTGCAGGAATCTGGCTTCTCCCGCATGGTGAGTTTGCCCACCTCGACATAGCCGTCGACGATGTAGCAGTAGTCGGGGACGAGATTGCCCCGCGTGGTGACGCTTACCTGCGTCCCCTTCCCGTAGCGCCGCCCCGGAAAGAGCGGGCTGGGGAGATAAAGACCTACGCCGAAGTTCTCGTTATTGATATAGCCCCCAGAGCCCACATCTTCGACAATGGAGAACTGAGTCTCATTGCAGCCGGTAGTGATGTTCGTGGCCATGAGCATGAAGCGAAAGGTAGTGTTGATGCCATCGAAGAGGCCGGTGCCGGAGAGTTCGAAACTGCCCAGGCAAGTACCGCTGGGATTGGCATCACAGCCCGAGAGCGAGACCGTGGTGGTGCCAGAACCGAGGAGGAAGCAGAGGAGGAGAATCGAGTAGTTGATTCGCAGCCGCGGCCGCCACCGAATGCGACCTGCAAGATAGACCGCGCAGAGCATCGCCAGGAGCACGACGAGTGCCGCCAGGCTGGAGGGCTGGTCCAGCACCGCCGAACAGCCGCGTTCGGCCTTGGTGCTGGTATTGGACGGGGTCTTGTAGTTACCGCCAACGCCGAAGAGGGGTACCTCGATGGTTGCAACTGAGGCACCGGAGATGGCAAAGACCGCGTACCCTCGCTTTTCGCCATCCGCTGTCGCCAGGAAGAAGATGTTGGCTTTGCAACACATGCCAAAGGAGAGCTTGCCGGCATCACAGGCAAAATCCTCAATGTCGAATTGAGACTCATCCCGGCCGGCGAGGGAGATGCCGGTGACCTCAATCTCACCGCCGCCGAGGTTGCAGACCCTGGCGGGCATGTGTCCCGGACCTCCGTAGAGGCCAGTGTGACCGAAGTTGATGCTGCCGGGCAGGAGACGTACCACCGGTTCCCCAGAGAGTGGACCGGACGGCACATCCGGTACGTCAATGTCCTGCTGGCCGCGCCCCACCAGGGCCACGGCCGCCGAGGGGTGGAGTTTGTCGCCGTTTGGCAAATGTAACGTTGCCCCCCGCAGGCTCCTGTCAGTTGGAGCAAACCGAACGTCCACCGCACAACTCTCCTGGGGCGCCAGGGACGAGTTTGAGCATTGGTCGTCCAGCACCGCAAAATCTGCGGCGAAGAGCCCGTCAATCAGCGCCTCCCCAAGCTCCAGGTCCCAATTGCCCAGGTTGGTGACAGTTACCTGCAGCGGTGCCGATTGCTGCCCCACTTCGATGTCGCCAAACTCGAGGAGGACAGGCTGCACTGCGATGGATGGGGTCTGTTTGGACAGCACGACCACCACAGTCCGGTCGGCCTCCAGGGTGAGGTGACACGCAGTGCCCTCCACCTGGTCACAACCATTCCACGACACGTACTCGTACCCCTCAGCAACGTCGAGTTGGAGAACCGCATCAACGGTATTCGGGAAGGTTTTGACGCAGTCGCCCGGACAGGTGAGCCCAGCTCCCGTAACCACGCCGCCGGGGGATGGCAGAACCTGCACGGTCAGCGTTCGAGGAGCGATGGTGGCAGTTCCCGACAGCGCGGCCCCCAACTCCGGTTCGTCGAAATCATCTGCGGAGACGACCAGCTCTGCAGTGCGCTCGCCATCTGCCTGCGGGGTGAAGACCACGCTGACGTCGCACTCCCCGCCAACTCCGAGGGTATTGGGGCAGCCGTTATCCGCGATGGCGAAATCCGCCGGGTGTTGCCCGGAGATGGCGATCTTCTCAATCGTGGCGGCCTTCTTGCCATCGTTGGTGAGCGTGAAGGTCAGCGCCGGGGAGGTGTCGCCGACAAACGAATCAGCGAAGACCGCCGCGGGCGGGTCCAATGCGAGGTCTGGGGCAAAGGGTGAGAAGTGGGCGATGACCTCGGTGGCGGCCACCACCGTCAGTTGGCAGGTGGCACCATTGCTTTGATCACAGCCGGTCCAGCCGACAAAATCGGCTTGCGCCCCGGCGACGGCTACCAATGTCACGTCCTGTCCCTGGTCCACCAGATTCTGGCAGACCCCGGGACAGTTGACACCCGCGCCAGTCACCTCTCCGACCCCGACGGGGTCAATGGCCACCTCCAGGAGGTGCTGGGGACCGGCCAGCGCGGCCAGGTCGACGTAGTACCACGGCGCCAGCGAATCGGAGGTATGAAGCAGGATTCCCGCCGACTTCTTGCCGCCGGTAGCAGGATTGAACGTCAACTGCAGTTCACATCCCTCACCAGCCTGCAACTCCACAGGGCCTGGCCAAGGGCAGCCATATGATTCCACGGTAAGATCGTCTCCGTCGGGGCCCACGACCTGGATGTCCATGAGTTGCAGTGCCGACACGCCGCCATTGGTTACCACCAAAGTCAGCGGGTAGCTCTGGCCAAAATCAACTGCCTCAAGGTCCCACGAAGGTGGCTCAACAGCCAACTCCCCGGCCAGCTGCCCACCAGCGGGATAGATGGGGCCTGCTGGCCCCGGCATTGCCAGGAAGCTGAATAGGGGAGCGATGTTCATGAGCTTCGTTCCCAGCTTAGTGAGGCGCAAGGCCAGATGGCGGCCAGCCGGCACCACCAGCGGGCCACCGGCCAGCGAACCCCAGGCGGAGACCGGGGACTCCCCCTGTTCCAGCGTGAGATTGGGCCCACCCTCGGGGAAATACGACGAGCCACTCTCGTCCTGCCAGCCCAGGTCCACCTGCAATTCTTCGCCGGGGGGAAAGTAGCTGAACCAGAGGAAGAGGGCGAAGGCCTCGTCGGCAACCTCTGCGGGTGCGAAGACCACGGCCTCCGCCGCCGCCTCCGGGGCCACGAAAAGCAGCGATTCACCGGCCGCAATCGGCAGGTCATTGGTGCCCGACGGGGCTGCTGGAGGTCGGTAGAGGGCACCACTGGAATCCAGGAACCACAGGTCGAAGAAGTAGTCATCCAGGGGAGCCACCAGGGGATTGCCGTCGCCGTCACCACCAACCGGGTAGGGAAGTTGCGTATCACCGACGCCATCGCCGTCGCTGTCGGCGCCGGCATAGTCTCCATAGAGATTGCCCGCAGAGTGCCGCTGTCGCTCGCCGCCATACTCATAGGTGATGGCCATGGGCGTGGCAAAACGGTCCTTCACATCATTGCCTGCCACTTGCCCGCCGGCGTTTTCCGCCATCCGATTGGCAAAGACCATGCCCCCCTCGCCGGCGGTCTGATAGGCAACGCCGGGACTATCGCTGAGGTCGTTGAGGAAGAGAAATACCCCGCCGCTGGTGCGCTTGACGGCAGCGCTGCTCGACCCGGTGATCAGGTTGGCAACAACCAGTGCCGAGGAGTTCTCCAACTCAACGCCATAGCTGCCATTCTTGAAAGTGTTCTGGAGAATGAGCGCACCGGCTGAACTGGTCAGGTAGATTCCCTTGCCGCATCCGTCGCATTGATTGTCCACAATTCGACAGTAGTTGCTGCTCGACAGTTCGATCCCCTTGCTATCCATGGTGTTGTCTGCGAAGAGACAGCCGGGGCTCTGGTAGACCAGAATACCGCCGCCATCCTCCGTCTGGTTACCGGTGAACTGGAGACCGGGGCAACCGGTGCACTTGATGGCGTGGCTGCCGCCGCCAAAGCTGTTGCCGGAAACCTGCAGCCCTTCGAGGTTGTTCAACTCGACCCCGGCCACGCAATCCACGAAGGTATTGCCCGAGATGACCAGACCCGAGTCGGCGGGCATAGTCCAGTCGGCCCAGAGGCCGTAGCTCTGGTTCTCGAAGTGGGACTCCACCACCTGGTTGCTGGTGCTTCCTTCAACAACATCGATGGCCCGCCAGAGCTTGGTGCCGTTCTTCAAGGCGAAGCGACAGTCTTCGATCAGGGTACTCGCGCTGGCGGCGCTGAGCACTACGCCCCGGCTGGGGTTGGTGCCGGTGAACTCGATGCCAGTCAGGGTCAGTCCGACTGCTTCGACGACCAGGACGTCCCCGTTCTCCGGGGCCCGCCATTCGGGGTATACTGACCCGTTCTTCTGCCCGACGATAGTCAGACTGGAGAGGGCCGCCGGGACGGTCACGGCCTCCGTATAGTCCGGAGTTGCCGGGTCGTCGTCCCCCGCCAGGTAGATGGTATCTCCCGGCTGCGCTTGCGCCAGCGCACTGGCAATGGGATCGTCGGGTCCCGGGACAACCGGTATCTCGGCAGCCTGAACAAGACTGACCGACATCAACAACATGAAGACTAGCAGAGCGCCTGCTGGCAACTTATGCATTCCACTCCCCCCAGTTTCTCACCCGTCTTCGAGCCATCCTTAGAATCTTGCGGATCCCAGCAGTGTCAGCGACCGGTTGTAGCGCTCTTCATTCATGACGTGGCCGCCGTAGGGCTGGCTGTCAGTTGTCAGCAACCCCCAGTCATAGCGCAACTCCACTCCGAGCCCGCCCCAAAGGACCCCGGCCCCCAGGATGATGCCCATGTCGAATCCGGCGGTGGAGTCCCAAAGGTCGTCGTTGTAGGTCGCAGTGTTCTTGTAGTCGATCTCGATTTCCGCACCCGTGAGAAACGACAAGGCCAGGCCCGCCGTTCCGAAGACCCTCATATCGTCACCGGCATCGAACCCGAGCATAACCAGGATGGGAACTTCGAGGTAGTTGAACTTCAGGGTTGTAGTTCCCGCGTCCGGCAACCCGTCACTGGTAGTAACATCGTACCTGGTCCCCTTCTGCACGTAGTCGAGTTCAATCTGAATGCCGAATGAGTCGGTCCAAGAATAGAGCAGTGCCCCCACCGCCAAGCCATAGCGAAAGCTCGTGTCGCGCTTCACCTGGTCGCCCGCCAGGTCTCCCATATTGAGTCCCAGGTTGACCCCAAACCCGGTATCAGACCAGGCAGGAGACGATGCCAGGACGACCCCAGCACAAAGTAGCACAGATGCAATGAGCCTAGCCCTTCGCCTCATAGTTACCCCCCAGTGAAAAAAGTATCCATGAACCCACTATATGACAGAAGGAAACGGCTGAAAAGAGCCAGTTGCAGGGCAGCACCCAACATCGTACTATGAAGCAACATCAGCAGGAGCGTCATGAACATGAAAGTAATGAAAGCCGGTCTGCTCCCATATATGTTGCTGCTCTGCGCCGCGTGCGGCGGCAATGGGCCGGCGACCGACAGCGACGTGGTTGCACCATTGCCCGATTCTCATCAGGCCGACGGGGACTCCGCCAGTCAAGTCTCGGACCTGCGGATGCCGGAGGTTTCGGACGTTGCCGCCACCCCGGACGGCACTGCGGAAACGTTTGAACTAGAGATTTCTGTCGATTCCATCCCTGACGCAGAGACAGAGATCGTTCTGGAGTGCCTGAAGTCCCCGTCAATCGGCACCTGCTCGGGAGAAGAGCCTCCCGCACCAGCGCCGGGAGTCGGCCTCAACGAGTTGGAGGAATCGCACTTCGATTCCCTGGCTGGTGCCTTGCTGGCGCTGCCCAACATCTTCTTCGTCGATACCTACCACGCCGACAAATCCCTCTACGAAATCCGTTGGAGCAGCGGCCATCTCTTCTTCAAACGCAGCTTCACGCCGGGCGGGCCCACCTTTGAAGTAGTGGAACTTGAGGGCGAGCCCCCTTTTGGCTGCACCGACCCGGCTGGTTTCAACACCTACGACGCGGCCCTGGCGGCGGGTACCAACCCCATGGACACGAGCTATGAAGAGTTGGGCTACGCCCCCGACGATCCGCGGGTCACGTTCATCCCCACCGAGGACCACTGCTTCCCACTCCCCTTCTTGCGCATTGCACAACTCTACGATGCCCCCAATGCCCCGGACTTCCACTACAGCCCGACCCCCTGGGGAGTCGGGTCGGGCGGCAGCCACGGAGCCCTGGATATCATCCAGTCACGCACCCCCCTGGTGATTGCCGGAGCCGGATTGAGGCAAGGATTCGAAGCTGAGCAAACTCCCCTGGGCGTGGACATCGCCCCCACCGTTCTCCATCTGCTGGGGGCCTCTCCTGAGGCCGGCGTGAAGCATGGCCGCGAGTGCGACAAGACCTACCTGAAATGGCAGGACGGCAAAGCGCTGGAGGGTCTCTGGGACGAAGAGAGCTGCGTCGAGCCCTTCCAGTTTGCGTTCATCTTCCTTTTTGACGGTCTGAACTCCAACGAGTTGGTCCATCTTTACGAGAGTCAGGAGGTCGTGCTGCCAGCGTTCTTGGACATCATGAACGGGGCCCTCATCTTCCGCAACGGGGCCATCACCGGCTTCCCCAGCGTGTCGGTTCCAGGACACCTGAGCGTGGGTACCGGGATGTTCAACGGCCACCACAACTTCATCGGTAACGGGTTCTACTACCGGGTGGAGCAACAGGTCCTCTCGCCGGGCAACATCCTCGCCCAAGCCGACCGCTATCTGGCCGACCCGCAACTGGCGCTGGACCTTTTCGATTTCATCATGAATCCTGCCGGCGAAACCATCTTCGAAGCGGCCACCCGCCACTTTGGGGATGAGGTTTTTACCGCATCGGTCAACGAATTGACGCTCAGGGGAGCTGACCACAGCCTCATCGACATGGCCGCCGCCTTCGCCGGCGGGGAGCGGTCCGACTACTACGAACTGGCCGACCAGGTGGCAATTCCACAGGTCCTGGGGCTGCTCGACGAACACGCCGATTCGGGCAAGAAGATGCTCTTCTTCGTCTCCTTCTACACCACCGACGATGCCGGAGAATCTGGCGGCCCACACGGCGGCGC
>CALGBT010000920.1 GCA_937884235.1 uncultured Pseudomonadota bacterium | reverse complement strand
GGGCCGAGCGTGAGCAGAAGCGTCGTTCCGCCGAGAAGGAGATGTTTGAGTCCCTCCTCGCCGGTACCGGCACCGTGGCCATGGGCGTTGAACTGGCGGAGAAGAGTCTGCGCTTCAAGAGCTACACGCGCATCGGTCCCGACTCCCGCTGGGCCGCACTGGCCCGCCCGGTCAAAGGACCTTCCCCGATTATCGCCTATACGCCACAGCGGCCCTTCTACCTGGCACATCTCAACATTGACATCAAGGGCTATCTGGAGCTTATCGACCTGATGTTGGCTCCAGAAGAGATGTCCATTGCCAAGCTCTCTGAGCAGTTCAAGGCCTTCACCGCCCTCGACCTGCAGGAAGACATACTGGCCGTTTTCTCTGGCGAAATTGCCTTCTCCGTCTTCGGCGACATCGATGAAATCCTCACCGGAGAGTTGGAAGGTTTCAAGACCATCGGCGGAACCCTGCTACTGGGCCTCACCGACGAAGAGCAGGCGGCGAAGGCCCTGGCGAAGGTCTTCGCACTGGCCATGGTGGAGCCTTTCGTACAGCCCGCAGGGGACAAGTCATGGAACATTCCCGTCCCCGAATGGCGCACCGTTTCGTTGACCATCGCCGACGGCCATCTCATTGCCACGACTGACCCGGAATTCGTCGCGGCCTTGAAGAGCAAGACCCGACGCAGTTTCGTTGACCAACTCGAAAATCCCGAACTAGCCTCCCTCCTTAGCCTGGAGGAGACCACCGGAGTGGCGGTCATGGATTTCGGTTCATTTGCCACGTTCTTCATGGGGCTGGCCAGCTCTGCCGGCGACTGGGATGCGGCCAGGGCTGAGGAGCCCACCGACGTTCCTTACAGCGAAGAATACAAGCGATTAGAAAAGGAGAAGGACGCCCTGCGGGCCAAAGCCAAGGCACGGCGCCGGGAGATCAAAGCTGAAACCAACAAGCGGATTAGCCAGGTCATGGCGCGTATCGGCGTAACTGCAATGGTAGGCATCAAGCGCGGCGACGACTTCTACGGCTACGGCGGACACTACATCGCCGACGAGAGCGTTGCGGCCCTGGTGGAACACCTGATCCAGGATGGTATCGCCATTGAGGAACTGCAATCGGCCCGCCGCAAGGATGTCTGGGAGCTGGAAGACAAGGCCTGGGAACTGGACCGGCAGATGCAGGAGGTCCGCAGCCAAGACCTGATTAAGGCCGAAGAGGAGAAGTATCGCAAAGCCATTGAGCCACCGCCGGCTGAGCCAGAAGAGGGCGACGGTGACTCCGGTGAGGAGCCTGCGACCACAGAGTAGTTTTCATTCCATACTACCTATGTTCAACCTGTAAAGGAGATGCACCCGATGAGTCAGACTTTGATTATTCATGGCACAGTAGTCAGCCCGGGGAACCCCGATTTCGTGATTGAAGATGGCGCAGTCTGCGTCGATGGAACCACTATTGCCGAGGTCGGCACCACCGCTGACCTGTTGCCCAGGTACCCAGGTGCGGCCGTCGTCAATGCTGCTGGGCGGGTGGTGATGCCCGGCATGGTCAATGGCCACATGCATCTCTACTCGACATTTGCTTGCGGCCTCGCCGGCGAACCGGCCATCAATTTTCCCGAAATCCTGAAGAAGCTCTGGTGGAAACTCGACCGCGCCCTCTCGCTGGAAGACGTCTACTACAGTGCAATGGTGCCTTACTACCGGGCGATTATCTCCGGAACGACCACGGTCATTGACCACCACGCTTCCCCATGGGCAGTCAAGGGTAGTCTGCGGACCCTGGCCAACGCGGCCACCGCCGCCGGCGTGCGCAGCAGCTTCTGCTACGAGGTGAGCGACCGGGACGGCGAAGAATCCTTGGAGGCAGGGCTGGCGGAGAACGCAGAGTTTGCTGGCGAAGTAAACGGCCAGGGCAACATGCTGCGAGGCATGTTCGGGCTGCACGCCTCCATGACCGTCTCTCAGCCAACGCTGGAGCGGGCTGTGACCATGGCCAAGGAAGTCGGCGCTGGTATCCACGTCCATGCTGCGGAAGACATCTCCGACCAGGAGGACAGCCTGAGTAAGTATGGCAAGCGGGTAGTGCAACGTTATCACGATGCCGGTGCCCTGGGCCCCAAGACCATTCTGGCCCACTGCATCCATGTGGATGCGGCGGAGCGGACGCTGTTGCAGGAAAGCGGCACGTTTGTGGCACACAACCCCGAGTCCAACATGAACAACGCCGTTGGTGCGGCAGACATCCTGGGCATGCTGGCACAGGGGATTAGAGTCGGCCTCGGCACCGATGGAATGACCTCTAACATGATCGAAGAAGCTCGCTACGCGATGCTGCTGCAACGTCAGGTCAAAGCCGACCCCACCATCGCCTTTGGTGAAGCGGTGGATATTCTCGTGCGGAACAACGCAGCCTTCGCCTCCGAACAGTTCGGCACCAAGCTGGGCACCCTCGAGAAGGGGGCCGCAGCGGACTTGATAATCGTTGAACACTACCCCTTCACGCCCATCTCGGCCGCAAACTGGTACGGTCACTTTCTCTTTGGCGTCCACCCCTCCCGGGTGACTCACACCATGTGCAACGGGCGTTTCCTCATGGCCGAAGGCAAAGTACTCACCATTTCACCGGAGATCGTAGCGGCAGCGGCCCGGAAGCTGAGCCCACTCACCTGGCAACGCTTCACGGAAATCAACTAGCGAGTTTTCATATGGAACAGTGGGCCCTGCGGACCATGGCACTTTGGGTTGCGATTCTGCTGGTGATGGCCTGCAGTCGTGGCTCTCTGGGTCCTCGACCACTGG
Organism: uncultured Pseudomonadota bacterium; assembly: GCA_937884235.1. Lineage (GTDB taxonomy): Bacteria > Myxococcota_A > UBA9042 > CAIXZC01 > CAIXZC01 > CALGBT01. The sequence goes on along the minus strand of CALGBT010000920.1, from coordinate 3,232 downwards.
TGGAGGCACCCGCCAACTCGCCTGCCAAAGAGGGTCGTCCGGACAGTTGCGAGAGCGACGACATCATTCCACCGGTACTCCGGTTTGGCGTCACGCCCTACCTCGATGCGGACATTCTGGCGGAGCATTTCGGGCCCATCCTGACCTATCTGGGTAAACGCACCGGCTACACCTTCGAACTGGTACCCGCCGAGAGCTACTCGGGGCTGGTGGACGATCTCGCCGCCGACCGGGTAGACCTGGCCTCCCTCTCACCGCTGACCTACGTCCTGGCACAAGAGCGCATGCCCTGCTTGCAGCTGCTCCTCACCCAGGTCTCTTTTGGCTCGGTGAGCTACTCCGGTTACCTCGTCACTCGGGCCGACAGCGCCATTGCCTCAGTGGAGGACATGAGGGGCAAGCGATTCGCTTACACTACCGCCGGATCGGCTTCGGGCTATCTCTTCCCCCAGGCCTTCTTGCTCGAGAGAGGGGAGAACCCGGAGCAGTTTTTTGGGGCAACGGTGATGTCCGGAGACCATCTCACGGCATTGAAATTGGTGCTTGACGGCAAGGTGGACGCAGCGGCCACTTTCTCGTCCTTCATGCGCCCGGCCAGAGCCCGCAAGCTGGACGTTGGGAATCTGCGCGTACTTGCCGTCACCGGGCGCATTCCCCACGATGCGGTGGTAGCCCGGCCAGGGCTGGCACCCGCTGTGGCCGCAACCATCAAGGAGACCCTGGCACAACTCAACTCCGGCTCTGAAGAGGGTCGAATGGTCCTTGGCGGCGCCGTGGAGATCAACGGCTGGGTGACCACTCAGGACTCCTTTTATGACCCGGTGCGAAAACGGATGGCCCGGTTGCGGGAGGTGGCACCGTGAGCATCCGCGTGCGTGTCCTTGTGGCCGGGGTCTCCATGGTCATGCTCTCCATGTTGATTATGGCCTTCTACATCGCAGACCACGAGCGTGAGGTTTACACTGAGGAGGTGGAGAACCGGGCGCGAGTACTGCTCGCCGCACTCTCTGCGCCGTGCGTCTCGGCCCTGGCGCAAAACCGCATCGAGGATCTCGATCGCATCGTCGAGGAATTCCGGGCCCGCATGGCGACCACTGACGGCGTACGCTCTGTTGCCGTGCTGGACCGGCAGCGGCGAGTGATGGGACATACCGAGAAGAACATGTACGGGCGGCTGCTCTCGGATCCTTTCGTCATCTTCGCTAGCCAGGAAGAGACACCGGCATTGCAGTACCACGAGGAAGGGAATCACCGCGTGTTACTTGTCGCCTACCCGCTGAGCACCTCAGTGGAGGGGCTACCAGGAATCCGCTGGGGCACACTCACCGCGGAGTTGGACCTCTCTGGTGAATCGGCAGTGCTGTTGCGCTTCATCTGGCGTACCATGAAAGTAATGCTCCTCTTCGCTCTTCTCACCGCGCTGCTCCTCTACTTCATTGCTGAGCGCTTCTTCCTGCGACCGGTACTGAAACTCTCCTCTGTGGCGGAGTCTGTGCGGGGCGGTAATCTGGCGGCACGGGCTGATCTGGCGGGTGCAAGCGAAGTGGCACGGCTCGGTCAAAGCTTCGACAAAATGACCGCTGAGTTGGAACGACACACCCATGATCTCCAAGCGTTGGTCTCGGAGCGTACTGAGGATTTGGGAAAGGCCAATGTAGAGCTGCTGGCCACCATGGAGAAGCTGCGAACCGCCAACACTCAGTTGGAGCGCCTGGCTCGCACCGACGCCCTCACCGGGCTCCCCAATCGTCGCCACCTCATGGAGGCCTTGCCGTTCTACTTTGAACTGGCACGGCGGGGGGACCGTCCTCTCTCGTTCGCCATGATTGACGTAGACTACTTCAAGCACTACAACGATACGCAGGGTCACCCCGAAGGGGACAAGGTCCTCCAGGAACTGGCCCGGATCTTCCTGCAGAGAGTCCGCCAGACCGACATCGCCTGCCGCTACGGCGGCGAGGAGTTCGCGGTCCTCTTTCTCGATACCGGTTTCAGGGAGGCCGCCCTGGTTTGCGAGGCCCTGCGCCAGAAGGTGGCCTATCATGACTTCCCCTTCGGCCAGGAGCAGCCTGGAGGGTGTCTCTCAATCAGCATCGGGGTAGCCCGACTGACCACTGACATGCTGGAGCCCATGGACCTCGTAGCCAGAGCCGACCTGGCCCTCTACGGGGCCAAGGACAAGGGCCGGAATCGCGTCGTCATTGATCCGGCTGCGGACATAGAACAGGGAGGGAGTAAGCTAGATGAGTGAGCACGAGAAGATGACAGGTGACTATCGCCAATGGAAGGAAGAGGTCCTGGACCCCGCTGAGGCTCGATTCGCCCCGCGCAAAGAGTCGTTTCGACTCTCCGATGGGGATGAGGTCGCCTCCCTCTACTACCCGTCCGAGCCCTTTGACTATGACAATAAACTCGGTTTTCCGGGCCAATTTCCCTACACCCGAGGAGTCCAGCCCAACATGCACCGCGGCCGCATGTGGACCATGCGGCAGTACGCAGGGTTTGGCAATGCCGCTGAGTCGAACCGGCGCTATCGCTATCTGCTCGAGCAAGGGCAGACGGGCCTCAGCGTAGCTTTCGACTTGCCGACGCAGATGGGCTACGACTCCGATCACGCCCTGTCGCAAGGCGAGGTTGGCAAAGTGGGAGTGGCCATTGACTCCATCGCCGACATGCGGCTGCTCTTTGATCAGATCCCCTTGGACAAGGTCTCCACCTCCATGACCATTAACTCCACGGCAGCGGTGCTGCTGGCCATGTACGTGGCGGTGGCCGAGGAGCGGGGAATCAAACGGAGCCTGCTCAGTGGCACGATTCAAAATGATGTGCTCAAGGAGTACATCGCCCGGGGCACCTACATCTTCCCGCCCGAGCCATCGCTCCGCATCATCACCGACATCTTCGACTTCTGCTCCAAGGAGATTCCGAAGTGGAACACCATCTCCATCTCCGGATACCACATCCGCGAAGCCGGGGCCGACGCCGTGCAGGAGGTCGCCTTCACCCTCGCCGATGGTATCGCCTACGTCGACGCGGCCATCAAGAAGGGACTTGACGTCGACAAGTTTGCCGGGCGACTGGCGTTCTTCTTCAGTGTTTCCAATAACTTCCTGGAAGAAGTAGCGAAGTTCCGGGCGGCGCGACGGCTCTGGGCCTCGATTATGAAGGACCGCTTCAAGGCGCTGCTGGAGGAGCGGGCCATCCCGGGGGGTGATGGGCCCTTGGCCGTGAT
>CALGBT010000919.1 GCA_937884235.1 uncultured Pseudomonadota bacterium | reverse complement strand
CCGCAGCCAGCATCAATGCCTCATTGGTGGGCCCGTTAGCCTTTCCCAACAGGAACGTTGTCACGAAGACGGCGAGCACAGTAATCGCCAGGGCAACGAGGCTGCCGATGGCAAGGGGACGTTTCCATGGTCGAGGCGGTGATTTGCGGCGACTTGCAAGGCCGCAAACCAAACCCACAGCCAGCAAGAGGACAATATAGACCAGGATGACTAGGGCCCAGGTTGCGAAGTCTGCCATGGCGCCAAATTCGTTGGCGTAAGCGTGCGCCGGCGTAGAGAGGATGCCGAGCCCCGATAGCAGTGAGACAGGCGGACGGAGGGCGTCTGGAGGGATGTTTGAACGGGCCAAAGTCGAGTACGTTGTCTTCGGCAAGCCAATCCCCTTAGTGAGTGAACGTGACGCCAATCTTGCATTGCGGCGAGGAGGTGTCAACAACATCTTGCGAAGGGAACCTCGAAGTCCTTGCGTGCTGCTTCGCACTGCTCTCGCACCGCGCACCCCGGCATGTGATCATTGACAATTCCTGCAGCCTGCATGAACGCGTACATGGTCGTCGGGCCGACGAAACTCCATCCCCGACGCTTCAGTTCCTTGCTCATGGCTGTGGATTCGGGCGTCACTGCCATTTCCAGCAACGCCGACCGGTCAAGTCTCTTGGGGCGGGATTTGGGCGGCGGCTCGAATTGCCAGACGAAGGCCGCCAATGACCCGAACTCCGCCCGTAGTTCCTGGGCCCGTTTGGCGTTGTTGATGGTGGACTCGATCTTCCCTCGATGGCGGACGATGCCCGCATCGCCCAGTAACTGGTCCACGTTGCGACTGTCGAAACGCGCGATCACGTCGATGTGAAAATTGGCGAAGGCTTTGCGGAAGTTCTCTCGCTTTTTCAAGATGGTAAGCCAGCTCAGCCCTGCCTGAAAACCCTCCAGGCAGAGCTTCTCAAAGATCCACCTGTCGTCCTTGGTCGGTCGACCCCATTCCTCATCGTGATAGAGAGAGTAAGACTCAGTGGTCGAGGCCCACCAGCAGCGGGCACTTCCGTCGGGTCCGACAACGATTTCCTCTGCCATTGGGAACTCCATTTGGCGGTCACTGCTGCATTGCAGTGCAAACGTACTCACATGGATCAGGGCTTTCAAGCGTCTGCGCGAAGAGGTTGAGGAGGCTTGACCGGGAGGGTTCAAGAGCACAGACTATGCTGGTGGGGAGACGAGTCTGCGGGGGAAGATCATAAGGCAAGGGGCTGACCCCGCTCCTTTGGCGCGATGGGGGATGTATGTGGAATCAAAACTCTGGAGCCAGAACATTTTTGGTGCTGGGAGTCGTCTTGTTGCTGCATTTGGGCTGTTCTGGCGGGGCCACGATAGATGCATCAGACGGTGGGACGGAGGAGACTGTCCTGGCTGCGGATGCGACCGGAAAGACAGACGCCGTAGCGGGAGAGGTTGCTGAGACCAACGATGTAGTAGCGATGACTGAGACTGCCGTAACCCTCGACATGGGGAGTGGGGATGTGGGGCAGCCCCCGCCTCCCCCGCATCTTGGCCCCCCCGGCCCGGGGCTGGTCGCAACTCCGTCCATCGATGGTCCCATTACCACCGGCAACGGCAAGGCCGTGCTCCTTCCGCCGACCTTCGACTTGTCGAAGGTCGGTTACGTAGAGGAAGAGTTTTTCATCTCGGGCGAGGCCGTGTCCTACACCTCGGAACAACCTCTGACCGCAGACGGTTTCTGGGAATTGAGCGCGGCCCAGTCCAGGCCCTACACCACTCGGGTTATCGTGCGCCGGCCGGCTGTGGCCGAGGACTTTGGCGGCACCGTCATCGTGGAGTGGTTCAACGTCTCGGCCGGCATGGACGCTGCCCCAGACTGGACGTTTGTGCACAATCAAATCATACGGGAGCGCGCAGCCTGGGTCGGCGTCTCTGCCCAGATCGATGGGATCGAAGGTGACGGCTCTACCTTGGCCTCGATGATGGCGCTCAAGAATGT
>CALGBT010000918.1 GCA_937884235.1 uncultured Pseudomonadota bacterium | reverse complement strand
TGTCTCGTCCCGTTCTACCAGACCACCGTCCCCTTCAACGGGGACGACTTCATTGGCGAAATGGCCGGCCTCCCAAGCCTTGAATGCCTTCTCCTGAGAGTTGGCGGCAAACTCATCTTGCGCCTGTCTGGAGATGCCGTATTTGTCATAGAGATTCTCGGCGGTCATGCCCATGCCTTGACCAATCAGCGGGTCGGTGCTGTCCGCCCAGCCGTCGAGGAGCTCCTTGTTGCCCATGCGGAAGCCCTTCCAGCGAACATCCTTGAGCAGATAGGGCATGGTGCTCATGCTCTCCATGCCACCTACCAGCACGAACCGGGCCTCGCCCAACTTCAGGCGCATGGCGGCCAGTTCCAGGGCCTTCATCCCCGATGGGCAGGCCATGTTGATGGTGGCCACCGGGACGTCAATGGGGACGCCACCGCGCACCGAGGCCGTTCGGCCAGGGTTGGGGCCATTGCCCGCCTGTCGACAATTGCCAATGATGACATCGTCGATCTTGGACCCGGCGAGATTGGTAACGGCCAGCAGCTCCTTGATGAGCGGAGCGGCGAGGTCATACGAGTAGATCTCCTTGAAGCTGCCGCCAAAGCGACCCATGGGCGTGCGTTTCGCTCCGATGCAGACGATTCCTGGCGTCTTCATATGTACTGACCTCCATCGACCTTGATGACCTCTCCCGTGATGTGGCGGGCGCGCTCGCTGGAGAGAAAAGCGATGACCTCCGCCACCTCTTCCGGCGCCCCAATGCGCCCGATGATGATTTCCTTGACTGCGGTCTCTTTGAAATCATCGGGCATGCCCTGGATCATCTCGGTGGCAATGAGCCCCGGGCAGACCACGTTGACATTCACTCCAGCCCGGCCAACTTCCCGGGCCACGCTCTTCGAGAGTCCGATGACGCCAGCCTTGGCGGCGGCATAGTTGCTCTGTCCGAATTTCCCGCGCAACCCATTGATCGAGGAAACGGTGACAATCTTGCCGCTCTTGTTCTCCCGGAAGATGGGAACTGCGGCCCGAATGTAGTTGAACACGCCCTTGAGATCTGTATTGATGACGGCATCCCAGATCTCTTCGGTCATCTTCCAGATCACGGTATCCCAATTGGCCCCCGCGTTGTTGACCAGGATATCCACCGTACCGAAGTGCTCGCGCACATCGTCCACAACTTCCTGTGCCCGGGCGAAATCACCGACATCTGCCTGGTAGATACGAACCTGCGCCCCCATGGCCTCCAGGGCCGCCTTGTTGGCCAGAGCGCCCGCTTCGTTCTTCCGATAGGTGAAGGCTATCTTCGCACCCTCACGGGCAAACACCCGGGTTGTGGCGGTGCCGATACCCGAACTACCACCAGTGACCAACGCTACTTTCCCTGCCAGTTCACCGCTCATCCTTCCCTCCACTCTCTGCCTGCTCCCGACGCTCGTTGGCGGCGGCCATTTCCCTGGCCTTCACCATCGCCGTAAGAGTCGTATTCACCGGTACTGGTACACCGAGTCTGATGCCATGGGAAACGATCTTCCCGTTCAAGAAATCGATCTCCGTCACCAGACCAAACTTCAGGTCGCGTGACATTGACGGCTTGTGGTGCCCACCTCTGGACAGATAGTCCAGGCAATAGTCCAGGAAGCCCTCCCCGAAGTCATAGCCCCGGGCCCGGGCAACTTTGATGCATTCATCGAGGACCATTTCCACCACGTGGAAGGTCTCGTGACAGGACATTACATCGGCCATGGTCATGTCCAGCAACGAGCACACCGGCGTCAGCGCGGCGTTCAATATCGCCTTTCTCCAGACACAACGCTTGATGTCGGGTGCGGCCTCGGTTCGCAGGCCGGCCTCAGTGAGAAGTTCGGCCAATTCGCGAGCGTGGGCACAGCCATCGGCTGAGCAGAGACATCCGACATAGTTCGGGTCGTTAAAGAAAACCATCTTGAGGAGGCCGGCCTGGGGTGCGCACCCGGCATAGTTAGCCACCATGCGCATGGTCCGCTCCCGACCAAAGTGTTCCCCCAGATACTCCTCGTTGTCGATGCCGTTTTGCAGCGCCAACACCTGGAAATCGCCTTTGAGGAAGTCCAACTGCGGGACAACTGCCTGCATGATCCCGGCCTTCACCGCAATCACCACGTAGTCAAAAGAGCGGCTCTCCAATTGCTCAAAGCTGGTACACACCTGGGCCAGCTTCGGCTTGAGCGTACGCAGCCCTTCCACCTCCAGACCCTTCGAACGAATCAGGTCGACGTGGTCCTTCCAGACATCGACTCCATATACTTCATGCCCGGCAGCACTGAGGAGAGCGGCAAAAACGCCCCCCACTGGTCCCAGCCCAACGACCAGGAATTTCCTTCTTTCCAAAGCCATGATTCGCACCCCCCGCGATGTGCGCAACTGCGTGCCTTCACACGCCCCCCGAAAACCACCAACCAACGCCCCGTGCGCCGAGCGCAGCGGCAGTCTAGCGCCTTGGCCATTGCCCCGTCAAGGCTCTTGAAAAAGCGCCGTCAACGGATGTTCATGATTGGCGTAGCGGCCCGCAAGCAGAGAATTGCTCCTGCAACTTAGAAATCAGCAAGCAGTTTCTAAAACACCGTGACTGCGGTTGCCTTGAACGTGAGATGAACCTTGCTGCCGATGGTGATTTCCATCTGGCGCAGTGAGCTGCCGGTGATGTGGACCACCAACTCGATGCCGATGTCCACCGTCACTGCGACCAATCCGTCCCGTTCTCTGAGCGCAATCACTTTGCCGCAAAAAGAGTTCTTGGCGCTGGAGGTGAGCGGTAAGTGAGAAAGCACGATGACGCCGGGATTCACCGTGGCTCGGGCAAAGCCAGGCTTGGAAGTTATCACCTCTATTTCCGTATCCCCGACGAGCATGACCGTAGTGCCGTCACGCTGCACAACCTCGCCTTCCAACAGATTATCCAGAGCTGGGGGGGCGAGATGCCCTCTGTCCAGGCGAGTCACTCCGGCGGAGAGCCGGTACGCTTGGTCGAGTTGGTGAGTCGCAACGATGACGGTGGAGCCCCGTGCGCCAAGCGCGCCGATGGCCCGCTCGACAAGGCCTTTGTTCACCTGATCGACGTTGGCAATCGGTTCATCCAGGAGCACGAGTTCGGGGTCTAGCACCAGCGCCCGGGCTAACGACACCCGCTGGGATTCACCTGCGGATAGAGTGCGGGCGTTGCGGGTCAGCAGGGTCGATAGGTTCAGCGCCTCCACTCCCGCAGTCACCCGCCGGCTTCGCTCCGCCGCGGTCAGCCGGCGGCTGAGCAGGCCGTATTCGATGTTGCGGTAGACGCTGGCGTTGAATAGGTATGGTTTCTGGAAGCACATGGTCATGCGCCGCTGTACGGCGAGGCGCTCGCTGCGGGACTGGGCAGCCACCGGGTGGCCGAACAGCTCCAGCGTGCCGGTGCTCGGCTGGTCAAGCCCGGCAATGATTCTGAGGAGGGTTGTCTTGCCCGAGCCGTTGCCGCCAACCAGGACGTGTATTCGGCCGGCCTGGAAGGAGAGCCAGGGCAGATCGAGAACAGTTTCCTTCCCGAAGAGGCGGGTGAGGCCGGTGATCTCGACTACTGGCCCGCTCATGGCCTCACCTCGCCTCGCCCCTGCAGGTAGCGCAAGGCAAAGTTGACACCCAGCGCAACGGTGAGCAGGACGATTCCCAGGGCCATGGCGACGGAGAACTCCCCTTTCGAGGTTTCCAGCGCCAGCGCGGTGGTGATGTTTCTGGTGTGGGCCGCGATGTTGCCGCCCAGCATCATGGCGATGCCGACCTCGCCGATGAGACGGCCGAAGGTCGCGGCGATGGCGGCCAGGAGGCCGAACCGCCCTTCCCATAACATAGTTAGCGAAACCCGGAGGCGGCCAGCCCCCAGGGTGATGGCGGTATCCCGCACCTGCCGGTCGAGCGCGCTGATGGCGGTATTCGTGAGTGCGATGATGATGGGAAGGCCCAGGATCACTTCACCCACAATCATAGCCTTTCTGGTAAACAGGAGGTCCAACGGGCCCAGCAGCGACTGGCGGGTGATGAAGGCATAGACAAAGAGACCCACCACAACCGTCGGCAGAGCCATAAGGGTGTTGAGCAGAGTGATCAGCAGATGCCGGCCCCGGAAGTTGCTTACCGCCACAGCAAACCCCAGGGGGACACCAATCACCGTGCAGAGGAAAGCCGCGGTTACGGAAACCTGCAGGGAAACCAACACGGCGGAGAAGACGCCCGGTGCGCCTCCGAAGATGAGTCCGAAGGCCGTGGTGACCGAATCGGCGATGAAATCCGCTCCGCCCATTTCAATCAGCTCCTGCCCCGCCATCCAGGACGGCGTCGGGGGTAAACAGGACCTCGCCGCCCCGTTTGAATCCGCGAATGATAGCCTGGCCTTCCGGGGAAGTTATCCAGCCGATGAACGTCATGGCGTCAATGTACCTGGCGTCACTGTGGCGCGCCGGATTCACCGCGATTACGCCGTAGGGGTTGTAAAGGCGACGGTCCCCTTCAACGAGCACCTCAAGAGCAAGTTTGTCCCGATACGCCTGGTAAGTGCCCCGGTCGGTCAAGGCGTAGGCTCTCTTCTCGTTGGCGATGGTGAGCACGGCTCCCATTCCCTGGCCGGCCGGCAGATACCAATCGCCCTCTGGCGGCACGCCAGCCGCCTCCCACAACGCCATCTCCTTCTTGTGGGTGCCGGAATCGTCGCCCCGGGAGACAAAGAAGCTCTCGGTCGCAGCCAGCTTCCGCAGCGCCTGGGCGACATCGGCGGACCCTTTGATACGAGCGGGGTCTTCGGCCGGACCGAGGACGACGAAGTCGTTGTGCATGACATCCCGGCGATTCACTCCAAAGCCGCTCTCCACGAAGCGGTCCTCAGCGGCACGGGCGTGCACCAGAATAACGTCAACATCCCCGTTCTCCCCGTGCTTAATCGCTCTGCCAGTGCCCACCGCGATCACCTGAACTTCAATGCCGTACATCGCCTGGAATGGGGGCAGTAGTTCGGCCAGCAATCCCGAGTTGTCGGTGCTGGTGGTGGTCGCGAGCTTGATGCTCCGCAGCTCACTGCGATGGTCGGGCGCAGCCGCCTCATTCCGGCAGCCGGCTGCGACGATGAGCAACAAGATTCCCGCCAAGAGAAGTGAAGTGGGCCGTTCACAGTAGTTGTCAGTCACCTCAAGCCTCCTAGAACGCCGCCTGCAACTGGAGGCGGACTCGATGATCGGTGACCGCATCAGCCCCCGGCTCTTCGTCCACCAGCACCGTGTAGTCTGCCTGCAGCTTCAATTGGTGCCCGCCAAAAAACCAGCCAGCCAGGAAGCCGAATTCCGTGAGATCGTTGTTGTGGACGGCGGAATCGGGCCTCACCAGAGCAGCCCTGGCACCCAACTCCAAAGACGACGGAATCACGAAGTAGCCAGCCTGCACGTGCCCACCCATGGCTGCCAGGTCGGCCTCGTCAATGGCCCCTGGCACTCGCAATTGGTCACTAAGCCGCCAGAACACTTCGGACGTAGCGGAAAGACCGGCCCATTGGAAGGCCAGTTCACCGCTGAGGATCCATCGCTTTGCTTCGACAGTGGAAACGTCGTTGCCACTGCCAGCTTCCTGGAGCAGAGTGTTGTAGGCTGTAGACACCGCGATGGAAAGCAGGGGGTCCATCCCCCCTGTGAGATCGGATTCGGTGATCTTCATTCTGCCCAACGGATTGAGCGCCAACCGGGCCACGTACAATAGGTCAGTGTTATCTTGCCGGGCGTTCTTCCCCGAACCGTTGAACACCCCGGCCTGGTACTCCACCTTGCCGGTGGAGAACTCACCATGGGCCATCAGGCCGATGTCGCGGTCTGCCTTGAACTCCGAGGTAGAAATAGTGTCGTCAACAAACTGCTTCTCAGCTGCCGAGCAGAGGAACTGGCGGCCCAGAGGCGTCTTGAACTGGCCAGCCCGCAGGCCAAAGGCCTTCGTTGGCACGTAGTCTACGAAGTAGTCTAGCAAGGGCCTGGACGCAGCAAAGTCAACGTGCATCTTGAACCCAAGATCCTTCACCATATTGCCACTGAGCAGCAACCTCCCGCGCTTCACCATAAATTCGTTTGAGTCCAATGACTCATCGCCGAATTCGGCGGTCCAGAGGGTCTGGATGTAGCCGTAGACCTTAAGCTTCTGGTCCCCCCTCTGGAAGTAGAAGCCGTTGTCATAGCCACTGGTCACTTCCTCGGCCTCGCCGGCTATCACGGCGACAGGCCCGAGGCCGCAGACGACAAGAACCACACTGATTACCAGCTCTCTGAGCCATACTTTGGCATTCCCGATTCCCATGGTCACTTGCCCTCCATATCAGTGGTGATGTTCTTTGCTTACCGCTTGCGATGGGCCCCGTCAAGAAAAAAGCAACCAAAACGCCCAACAACTTACAGGGCGGCTTCTCTCGCCCCAATTGGTGGGCGAAGGCCGTGCTCCATTGCTCCGGCCTGCCTCTTCTGTCGCTTCTAACAACAACGGCAACTGCAACGGCAACGACGAGGCCTGAGGCCGGAGACCGGAGCCAAGGAAACAGCAACGGCCAGGGAAACGGCAAGGGCAGAAAAAGCGGACGCACCGCCCGCAACGCCTTTAGTTTCGGCCTGTTCTGGCGGCCGCGTCGAGGCGCTTCCGGGCGACTCCCTGGCTGTAGGTGTTGGCAATGCGCTCGACGATTCTGAGGAAGCCCTGGTAGCCAAGATAGGGTGCGGGCGTCAGGAAGTGGGTGTTGGCTGAGGGGAAGCCCAATTCCACGAGGTCGACCCCAGCCTTGTGTGCAGCGACTTCGCTCAGACCGCTCCCAACCACCATCTGCACCCCGCCTTGCGCAGCCTCGAAGAGCAACTCCTCCCAGGCAGGAAAGGAGGGGTCAACGGCGACGCGGCCAGAGAGCGTGGAAATGCTCTCGGGTAACGACCGGGCGCTGAGGATTCCGGTGAGGGGGACATCTATGCCGATTTCGGTAAGCGCCCCGTGAAGGGCGGGGGCCATGTCCCGATCGGCGAGCAGCGCCACCGAGATGTCGTCGGCCATGGTCGAGACGAAGTTGTTCAGGAGTGCGGCGCACCGCCTCGTCTCTGCCCTGGCAAGTTGTTCCGCCTCCCTGGCCCGGCCAGTAGCCCCGCCAACCGCTCGCAAGAACTCAGTTGTGCCGGAGAGGCCCACCGGGAGCGTCGCATCGCAGAACCGGGCCCCGACCGCGGTTGCCAGTCCGCTGGCGAACGGCGCGGCGTGGGGGAGGCCGACGAGATGCCGGCAACCAGCGGCACGCATCAGTTGCTCGACCGTCCCCCCTCCCGACCAGACGCTCTCGACTGTAAGGCCGAGGGCATCCAGCAAACCAGTAACTCCCTGAACATTGGCCACGTCGTCCGCTTCGTCACGCGTGTGCATCAGTCCTGCAAGACAAACGGAATCGGGGTGGCGCTCGGGGACCGACGGCACTCTCTCGGCCAACGCCGAGAAGACCGTTGCCCAGCCATCGAGCCAGTCCCCGTCCAGCGCCAGGGATTGGAGTGTCAGAATGTGGGTATTCGATGATCTTGCAAGTTCCGCAGCGACCCCTTCCAGATCCATCCCCATGGCTTGCTGAACCGCAAACGGCAGCAGGAAGAGAGCCGCAGGGTGCAGTTCATCGAGCATCGCCTGGGCACTGCTGCGCAGCGGATCCATGCTCCCCAAGACGCTGGCTGGGCCACGGTCGGTGGTGCAGACCCGGTGACCAC
>CALGBT010000917.1 GCA_937884235.1 uncultured Pseudomonadota bacterium | reverse complement strand
GCCCATGGCAGTCTCAACGACCGGGCATATCTGCCTCAGGATGATCACATAATCCGGATTGATGCGGCCGACGCGTACGATTTGGACTACCTGGCGCTGGGCCACTGGCATTCGGTGAGGAAGTACCCGGGCGAGAAGGGGGCCGTGCGTACTGCTTACTCCGGGACTCCTGAACCGATGGGCTTCGCGGGGGCAGGCAGGCAGAGCCTGGGCTGGGTTCCGTACTCCGATGCGCCTTCATCCGATCTTTTCAGCGACAATGGCGTTGGCTGTGCGCTTCTGGTTACCATTGACGGGCCAGGTGCGCCGCCGAACGTCGAATCAATCGAAGTTGGAACACTCAGTTGGCAGGAGGAAGCCGGCACGGTGTTTTCCGGAGAGGAGTTGGAGGCAGTGATCACTTCGGTGAGGAGTCGGCCGGAGTCGGACCGGACTCTGTTGCGGCTTGTCCTGGAGGGTGTGCTCGGCGGCATGGACATGCTGCGTATGGCAGAATTGGAGCAGATTCTCGCCGGCCGCTACCTTCATGCTGAACTGGTCTGCTCCGCGCTGCATCTCAAGCCGTCGGAAGATGAACTGCAAGAGGTTGCGAGCGAAGGGGTCCTGCGGCAAGTGCACAGGCGCCTCGCCGAGATGATAGTGCAGGGCTCCGAAGCGAGCGAGGGGACCGGGGAATGGGAGGAGGGCCGCAGGGCAGAGAGGGCCTTGAGTCTCCTCTACGCTGTGGCAGTGGAGGTGGCCAGATGATCATTCATGCCATCGAAGTGCAGAACTGGGGTTGCATAGACCACGCTACGCTTGATGGGTTGTCTCCGGGAGTAAACATCCTGCACGGCCCCAACAGGTCTGGCAAATCGACCTTGTTGAGGGCGGTTCGAGCCTGCCTTTTCGACTTTGACCACGATTCTACCGCCAGGCAGATCCGCGATGCCATACCACGGGGTAGCAATGCGATTCCCGTGGTGAAAGTGCAATTCGAAGTGGCGGGAGGGCTTTATCGCCTGAGCAAAACCTACTCCAAATCCGTTAATGGTGGTGCTCACCTGGAGAAGAGGTCTGGTGGCGAGTGGCGCACCGTGGCGGCGGACCCCAAGGAGGCCAGTACCCGGGCGCGTGAGTTGCTGGGACTCGGCAAGTCCGATGAGGGGCTGAACCTGCTGCTCTGGGTCTCACAGGGCGACGTCGAACTGCCCTCGGCCCTGGATGGCAAGGTGGAGGAGCAACTGACAGGAATCCTCGGGAGCATAACCACCGGCTCTGATCTGAAATTCCGCAAAGTACTTCAGCAGAAGCTTTCAAATTGGTTCACTCCCGGGGGGCACCCGTCCAGGAACTCTCCAGTGGTGCAACTCGAGAAACGGCAGGCGGAACTTGCCTTGCGACTCGCAGAGTTCGAGAGGAACCTGACCGCGCGGGAGGGACTGGTTCGCAGTTACGATGATAGCTCTGCCACCATCGAGGAATCCTCGCAGGAGGTCGGTCAGTCGCAAGAAGAGGTGCACAGACTGGAATCCGATAGTGCTGCGGCCAGAGAACGTATCAAAGCCCACCAGCAGGCGACCAGCGAGTTGGAACTGGCCGCAGCGGAGGTGGCGCGGTGTCGGCTGGCTGTTGCTTCCCACGAAGAAGCCGGCCAGCGCCTGAGGGAGGCCCAGAACGCGCTGAAGGCGGCCCAGGATGCTGTTGATGCCGCGACCAAAGAGGTCGAGGCCCATTTCGAGCACCTGTCGAAGGCGAAGGGAGACCTTCAAGCTGTTCGGGCCCTGCTGAAGGCTCATTCTGACAAACAGGTAGACTTGAAAGACCGCCGGACGCTGGTCGAGTGCAAGAGCAACCTCGCCGAACTGGCGGAGAAGCTAGAGGCCATCGGCCGCCTTGAAGAGGAGATCGAGAGGTTAGAAGGCTACCTGGCAGGCCCCGCAGCACCCTCCGCCGCGGAACTTGCTGAGCTACGGAAGAATTGGGAGCGAATGCAGACAATAGAGGCCCAACTGGCTGCCTCCGCCTTACGGCTTTCCATTTCAGCCGAGGCTGAAATTGCCGGAGCATTTGTGGCAGATAGCGGTAGCGACGAGAACCTGGCGCTGACGTCCGGACAGACGTTTGAGCGCCAGGCCCGACAGCATTTGCGCCTCAGTCTCGGGGGTGTTGGAAGCATCGAGATCCGCAGAGGGAAGCAGGACGGCAATGTAGAGGAACTGGCCAGAGAACTCGACGACCTGAGGCTCGGTTTCGATGACGCAGTAGTTACATACGAGGTGGAGATCGGGGGAGGCACCGCGTTGGACGAGCTCACCGAGCGCCGATATCAGCGCGAAGCCTGGGAGAAAGGGCTGGTTGAGAACAGGACAAAGCTCGACAATCTGGCCCCGGAGGGAGTAGCCGCACTGAAGAGTCACGAGAAGACGTTCGAACAACGCCGAGCAGCCGTGCTGGAGCGATGCCCTGAACTGGCGGAGTGGGAACCGCACTCTGAGGAATTGCGAGAGATGGAGGAGCAACATGACGTCGGGAAGGAGCGTCTCGAAGGTGAATTGATCGCGGCGGACACCGCTGTCAATAAGGCAGATGCTGACTGCACCGAGAAGAAGGAAGGGCGGTCCAGGGCCAAGGAGGAACTGGCCCGCTGCAAAGCGGTGGCCACCGCCACACAAGGCGAACTCGGGCGGGCGGGAGATTCAAAGAGTCTGGTCGAACGTCTCGAAGTCGCGGACAATGCCGTCGTCGTGGCAGAGAAGCGGGTGACCGAGACGGCCCTTACGGAGGACGAGCAGACCTTTGATGAGAGGCTGGAGCAGGCGCAACAAGCGCTGGAGCGGCGACGGAAGCGCCTTGACGATGCAAAGAAGGAACGTGACCAGCTTTTTGGGGAGCTACGCGCAGGCGAGGGACTACACGCCCAACGTGTTGATATCGAGCAGTGTCTGAACGACGTTCAGGTCAAGCTGGCACTACAGCGGGAGGATCTGGCCGCACATGAACTGCTCATGAAGACCTTCGACGATTGTCGTGATGCCCGGGTGGATCGCACCATGGGGCCCATCTCCGCCCGCGTGGTCGAATGGGCGAAGCGGCTGGGACTCGATGAATACAGTGGCCTGGCATACGATGACAAGAACTACCTCCCCACGGGCCTCATGGCGGTGAGGAGCCTGGAAGAGGACGAGCCAGCCCCGCTCAACTCGGAGTCCTATGGTACTGTGGAGCAACTCGCCTTGCTGGTCCGCTTGGCACTGGGCGGTTTGCTGGCCCAAAATGAACCGCAGGTTGCTATCCTGGACGATCCGCTCGCCCACTCGGACACGAGCAAGCATCGCCGGATGCTCAACATCATCAAGGAGTCATCGGAAGGCTCCCCGGCCAGCAACGACGGAGAGACTACTTTTGGTTCCCTCCAGATCTTCGTTCTTACCTGCCACCCCGAGCGTTTCGACCACCTGAAGGGTGCCAACCACGTTCAATTCCGCCCGACTGCGGGACGGAGCGAATAGAGGCGGCACATGGAGCGAATTGGCTGTCCCTACAAGAAGGAATTAATGCTGGACTCAGCGGCCTGATAGGCAGCTTCGGCGTTTTCTGGCAATGCCAGCCCTTCCCAGTCGACACCTTCATCGGTGACGAAGACTCCCTTGAAGAACTCGTACTCAACGTAGTAGCCGCGAGTAAGCGCGGGCTTTGTTCCCGGTGTCCAATCAAAATCCTCGACATTCCCGAGAGCGTCGTCCGCTCCCTGCAGCGGGCTCACTCCATCGATGCGAAACCTGAAGACTCTGAAATCGTTGTCATCCGCATCTCGGACAAGATCTACGACTACG
>CALGBT010000916.1 GCA_937884235.1 uncultured Pseudomonadota bacterium | reverse complement strand
CGCTACGACGTGATCCTATAGGGGGACTGGCGAAGATGGATATGAAGCTCAAAGATTACGTGACCCTGGGAGGGCTTGGTTGCGGCCTGGCGTCGGTGGTGGCTCTGCTGCATGATCGCTTTGACCTGGCCAGTTACCTGATCCTCCTGGCCTACGTCTTCGATTTCCTGGACGGGGCTGTTGCCCGACTAACCCGGCAGTTCAACAAGTTCGGGTCGGAACTGGACAACCTTTGCGACATGGTTTCCTGCTCCATTGCCCCCGGCTTTCTAGTCTTCTACGCCTTCTACCACATTGCCGACTATCCCCTCTGGGCAGCCGGCGCCATCATGTTTCTTCCGGTGGCTACCGGCACCGTCCGCGCCGCCCGGTTCAACGTGCAGCGAGCGGAGAGCCCTGGGTTCTTTATCGGCATGCCGCGCACAGTATTTGCGCTGGCAATGGTCGCACTCCTCAACTCCGCCCTCTTCAAATCACTGGGCCCGCTGATGTCCGGATACATGTACCTGGTCCCGCTGATGATCATTGTTGCCATCTCGATGCAGATGATTTCGCTGCGGCCTTATGTCAGCCACCACGACCGGAAATTCAAGGGGTGGTTGCGCCTGGGAGTCTGGTTCTGGCTCCTCTCGATTCCCATCTCTTTCATCCTCGGTTTTGCCATCGGTTACCGGACGCTAATCTTTGACGTGGTGCTCTTTGATATGGTGGTATACGTCTTCCTGGCACCTCTGGTGACCCCAAAGGAAGAGGTCAAGGCCCATTGGGAGTACATCTCGCAGTGGAAGAAGATGGCGTCCCAGTCCTGACTAGTCTACGTCGTCATCGACCTCGTCATACCCGAGCTCTTCTTCCATTTCAGGGATGTCATCATCGGTTTCGATGGCAATGTCATCCCCATCTTCAACCACTTCCACAACATCCTCGTCCACCTCGTCCTCGACTTCCTCGAGGATCACTTCGACCAGGCGCTTCTCAGACTGATCTGCGCCACATTTCGGGCAGATCGCCTTCTTCTTCCCGAGGTCGTAGAACTTGCAATCGCAACTGTAACAGGTGTACTTGCTTCCCCATTTAGGGTGACTGCTCATGGGGCCCTCCTTTCGTGCAGAACCACTCAAAGTGAGCGTAGGGATAAACAGTGCTCGGAGCTTTGTCAACAAAAAAGCAGAGGGGGTGCGAGCGAGTTGCTCAGGCACTCGTCTTTCTGTATACTCGCTGCGCTTTGTTGGAGGAGCGGATGCGCGCATGTGTGCGAGGTTTAAGCCTTACGTTGGTAACACTACTTCTGGTCCCTGCCAGCGCATTGGCCATGGTCATACTCGACGAGCATTTCGATGTCGATGCTGAAAACCTAGCCGCCGTCAGCAACTGGTCCAACAGCTACTGTAGCGACGGTTGGAGAACCGACCTCAACGGGGGCGTAATCTCTGCTCTGGACGATGCTTGCAGCAATTGCGAATGCAATTTCCTCGTCCAAACCGACGGCGTCAATACTTGCATTGATTCAGACCCCATGGACAACCATATCCAGACCGGCAATACGGACTGGCAGAATTACTCCTACACGGTGCGTTTTCGCAACGAAGACAACGATACCGTGGGCATCGTCTTCCGCTACGTGAACTCGGCTAATTTCTACCTCTTCAGCCTCGCCCAGTCTTCGAGTCCAACAGCCCAGGGTTGTTCCAGTGAGTTCAACGGAGCCAGGCTGATCAGAGTGCGCCAGGATCTGGGGGGGGCGCTGTTGAAGGAAGTGGCCGGGCTGACCTATCAGAAGGGCATGGAACACTCGATTCGCGCGACTGTCGATTTCCGCCACATCAAGATTGAGTTCGATCACAACGGTGACGGCGAGTTTGGCGCCAACGAGGTCTTCTTCGACCAGGATGATGATGTCCAGGCATTCATTCCCGCCGGCTCCATTGGCTTGTACGCATACAACAACGGTGCCTACGAGTTGAATGGCGAAGCGACACCCTGCTCGACAGGAGGCTGCTGGTTTGACGATGCGGTAGTCGACCTGCTCCCGCCAAACAATCAGAATTGCGGCACCGTCGGTTGGGAGGGGGTCTGCGAAGGGAACACCCTCAAGTACTGCGATGTCCTGGGTGAGCTGAAAAGTGAGGCTTGTGGCCAGGGGAATTGCTGCAGATGGGTTGCCGCACAGGAATACTTCACGTGCGTCCCCGGCAACCAGTGTAGTTCCTGCCAGGATGACTGTGATGCGAGCCAGGAGTGGTGCTCCGGAAACCTCACTCACTCCGTCGTTTGTGGACAGTCCGATCCCGATTCTTGCCTGGAGCCCGTCTTCTCCGCCTGTCCTACCAACTCCGCCTGCAACCCGCTTACCGGCCAGTGTGTTTCTCCCTGCCAGCCGCAGTGCGCCGACAAGGAATGCGGGGACGACGGCTGCGGCAGCACCTGTGGCAGCTGCGCCGAGAAAGAAGAGTGTATTGCCGGAGCTTGCCAGGCCGACGTGCCCGGCGTCATGGGTGAGGGCTGCACGTCAGCTAACGACTGCATTACGATGATGTGCGTTACATTCGAGGACGAGCAGCTCTGTTCAAAAGCCTGCAGCGGCGATGCCAGTTGTCCCCTCGGCTTCCTTTGTGAACCGGTCACCGTGTCGGGGATGACGCTGGAGGGCTGCGTGCCTTCGGGGGATTGCATCCCAGATTGCACCGGCAAGGTGTGCGGGAGCAACGGCTGCGAGGGCATGTGTGGGAGCTGCGATGCGGGCTTCACCTGCAAGGCCGGGGCGTGCAAAGCAGACGCTGGGGCCTCATGCGAAAGCGCCAACGACTGCGCCAGCGGCCTGTGCATCGCCTTCCAATCCGGCATCCACTGCTCGACTCCCTGCAGCACCGACGAGGGTTGCCCGGAGAAATGGCACTGCAATCCGTGGATCGACCCGGCAACTCCCAACATTTGCGCCCCACAGAGCAACATGGTCGCCCACCAGACCTGCGGCGAAGTGGCGGAGTGTACCAGCAGTTGCCCGCCCAACAATTCCGCCTGTATCACCAGTTGCTTCTTCTTTGGTGCTACCGGCGCGCAGCAGGACTATGCCGACTTGCTCATCTGCACCCAATCGCAATGCTTCCCCGAATGCGGTGATGACAACGGATGCGTCGGAGAGTGCCTCCTTGATGCATGCTTCCAGGTCTTTGCTGAGTGTTTCCCCGGCAGTACCTCCTGCGGGGAGGCAGTAGCTTGCATGGCCGGCTGCGGCAGTAACCAATTCTGCGTCGATGCCTGCTATGACGATAGCTTTCCCGCGGGCAAGAAGCAGCTCAATGCGCTCCTCCAGTGCGTCTCGACAATCTGCGATGATGACGTTGCCGGGGACTGTTTCCAAGCCGCAGTGGATGGCCCGTGCCAGGAGCAATGGGGAGAGTGCGACCAGCCGTGCCAACAAGTGTGCGACGGGCTTGAGTGCGGCAACAACGGGTGCGGCGGCAACTGCGGTGAGTGCCCGAGCGGCCACGTTTGTGAGGCTGGAATCTGCGTCGTCAACTGCCTTGTCCACTGCGATGGCAAAGATTGTGGCTACGATGGCTGCGGCAGCGAATG
>CALGBT010000915.1 GCA_937884235.1 uncultured Pseudomonadota bacterium | reverse complement strand
CCGTCAACGCCAGAAAAAGTTGGCCCGTTTCAAAGGAAGCCACCGGCAGCGGATTGTCAGGGGTCCCCAGGTAGACACTGAAGAGACCCTTGTCGGTGGTCACGTCCAGGGACTCTTCAAAAAGGGCCTGCCCGCCCGTCGGCGCTGCATACAGGCCGAATGTTACCGTCCAGGTACCCGTCACCGGGTTACCTACCGAGTCCGTAAGGAACCCCTGATAGGAGAGGGCAGCCGGGGCCGCGGCCTGCACTGACAGCGACAGTAGCAACGTGAACAAGGCAGCGAACAGCGCTATTCTACGCATCAAAATCCCCCCAGCTACTGGGTAAGCGTTACCGTCAGAGTGTAAAGCCCCTTGTCATTGGCGGTCTTGCCATCGACGAAGAGATAGTAAGTGCCCTGTCCCGGCCAACCCATGTCATAAGTGGCGGCAGGCACACAGGCCACTGGTGGCCCGTTGCAGTTCTCGAGCACGATATAAAGGGCCGGATTGAAATCCGCATCTACATTAAAGCTGGCCTTCGAAGTCCCTGCGGGTACGACAAAGCTGAAGACGTTCTCCGGGGCCCCGGCCCCGCCACACGGCGCTGAAGAGAGGTCGTTGCTGAACAGAGTCATGCCGCTGGCCTGCGAAACGTTGTTCTGGAAGATAAGCTGCTGCGGCGCGGCACAGGAATCGTTGTCCGGCGCATCGGGCGGGGATGGAACGACGGTGAGGGTGAAATCTCCCTTGTGCAGATTGCCGTTGGAGTCGACGATGAGGTAGTAGGTCCCCGGCTCGAGCACGCCGGTGTTCACCGAGTTGGTGCCGCATGCCACCACCTCACCATCGGCGCAATTGCCCTTGCGCACATAGAAACGAGAGGAGAAGGCCGCCACCACCGAGATGTCCAGGCTGCGCCAGTCATCCAGGGCAAAGCCGTAGGTGACGTCCGGGCCGCCCGAGCCGCCACAGAAGGGTCCGATATTGGCATCGGTGGCCTTGATCTTGCCCATTACATCTTCCGTTGTGCCCGTAACCGTCACGGCATCGGAGAGGTCGAGCATCACCGGCGCATCGCAGGTATCGTTCATGGGCGCTGAAGATTTGGTGAAGGGGTAGATGACATAAGCAAACATCTTCACATCGCCGCCGGCACCACCCGTCTCCTTCACCTGGATGGAGTGCTCACCCAGCGTCCAGTTGGCCACCGTGGAGAGGTCCAAGGACCCGGTGGACCAGGCATCGAGACCGTCCTTGCCCCACTTGCTCACCGCGGCATCCCAGGCCGGCGAACCCTTGCCGTTGGGGTCACCCACCTGCGGCGTAATCTCCTTGCCATCAACCCAGATTTCGATGCCCTTGGGGTATGACTCATTAATGATCCCGGAGACCGGCGCGCTCTCGATGAGCCAACCCTCGCCACCGTCGCCGCCATCGCCGGTGGGCTCATAGGCGTTACCTTCCACCAACTTGAAACGCTTCACATTGGAATTGCTTGGTGACACCAGCATATGCTGGCCGTCGAAGGACATATTCTCGATGCCAACGTTAGCACTGAAACTGCCCACCTGCTGTTTGCTCGCGAGATCATAAATGTTGACATTGCCACTGGAGTTACCGCGGTACAACCGGCCTTCAAGGCAGACCAACGACCCATAACTCGTGCCCGTCACATTGGGGAGATTGAACGTCCCCAACTCCGCACCATTGGCAGGATTGAGCCTGTACACGATGGCATCGGTACTGCGCATGGCATACACATCCTTTCCATCGGTACAGATGCTGCCCGCAGTGCCACCGATGTTCTTCGCCCAGATCTGGTTGTTGCTCTTGTCCTGGAATTTCCGAACCGTGTCCTGACCCCAATTAGCAGTGTAGTAGGTGCCATCGGTATCCCCCCAAAGATCCATCATGTCGCTGGACCCGGAGGTGAAAGACCCGGCGGCCTGATAGTTGGAGTTGAATCGATAAACAGTGTTGCCCGACCAATGGGGATACCAGAACTCCTTGTGCTTCGGACTGTAGCCACCACCAAGCGAATGGGTGTCAAATGAAACGGTGGAGACCTCCACCGGCGTGATGAACTTCCAAACATTGCCCTGCCCACCGGCCCCGCCACTGGCAGAAACATCGCCGTCCAACTGATGAAAATCAGCCATCATCACGATGGAGCCACCAGCACCACCACCAGACCCGCCGCCCGCGGCATCAGTACCGTCAGCAGACACCTTACCGCCCTCCTGGACCACGAAGGACTGCGCACCAATCACAACGATACCGCCACCGGTTCCGCCGAGATGATGCTGAGTACCACCAGCCCCGCCGAATTCCAGGGTCGACAGATTGGCACTGCCCTTGGCCGCACCGCCCTTGGTCTGGGTGGCGCAGTTGGCGTGGTTGGCACCGTCCCCGCCCGCGGTCTTGTTGCCACCACCACCGGCATTGGCACAGTAAGAAGCACCAGCTGCGCCGCCAGAGCAGTTCTGCTCGGAAGCACCGGGGCTCCCCATGCCACACTCGGAAGTGCCGGGTGCATAGTTGCCACCCGTGTTGGGCTGGAAGCCGGCGCCGTCGGCATCAATACGGCCGCCGGACTTGACGATTATCTTGTTGGCTCGCACGTAGACGATGCCACCTTCGGAGCCATCGGCAGCGAGAACCTTGGAGGGCTTGAGCGTGCCACCATTGACGATTTCAACGTTGCCGAAAGAGGCCGCCAGAACCACCTGCGCCTTGGCGGTACCACCGCTTACAAAGCTATGGGCCAAAGGCTTTATCAGGTGCAGAGTAGAACCGTTTACCGACTGGACCTGGTTCAGTTCCCAGGTCCCGCCAGTGGTGCCGTTGCCACCAACCGTCTGATGGATCATGATGTGGCTGCCGCTATTGAAGGTGCTGGGATTGCCCACCTGCAACGCGGTTTCGCCCTGGTTGCCAATGGCCCCCGCAGAATACTGGTTGGGAGCAAACGCATAGGCCACCACCAGGTTGTTGGAGGAGGCAAAGCTGGCCGAGTCATCGGCATAGAGGTGCATGAGCACCTTGGGCGCAGTCGGGTTCATGAGGTGGACATAGGTGGTGGCCGTCCCGTAAGCGGGCAATCCCCACTGCTCCACGTAGGGAACGATGGTGCCATTGCCTTCCACTGCCCCGCCGCCACCGCCGGCAACAAGCTTCTCGAAGGCTCCCTGCACCGTGCTGGCACCAATCTGGGTCTTACTGTCATCGAACTTCACGGCGTCGGAATTGAGGGCATCGGGGTCGATGTCGATGGCCTCAACACAGCCAATACAGCCCAGGTCAAGAGCCGCGTCTGCCAGCACCGCATGCTCGGCCGAGCCGCCCGGCTCGATTCCCTTGGCCCAGGCAAAGTTCACTTCGTCGGCGTTGATACACTGGAAACAATTGACGTTCAGCGCCGCACCGCCCTTCTGGTCCGCGGCCGCAAAAGTGAAGGCCACATCATCAGCATCGACGCACTCCGGACAGGAGATGTCCGTCGCCACGCCAGTACCAATACCTGACCACGCAGCGCCGGTATAGACTCGCAGCAACGCGTCGTTGAGGTCCCACCAGAGTTGGCCGGCCACCGGCTCTTCGGGTGGCTCCAGCGAATTGTGCACTGCCAGATTCAGAGCCTGGAAACCGGCGAAATCAAAGTCCCCTTCCAGGGCCACCGAGCCATCGGCCAAGAGCACTGCACCGAGATCCGACAGCAGTTCACCGACCTGCTCCCCAGTGACAAAACCGCTGAGGTCTGGGACGGCAATCAGATCATCGTAAAGCCCGGAGAAATGGGGCCCGGGTTCGTAGCCGGCCGCAGCCAGATAGTCGGCCACGTTGTCATCTGCATAGCAGGCGCAGGCATTGTAGCCGGCCGCCAGCAGCCAGGCCGCCA
>CALGBT010000914.1 GCA_937884235.1 uncultured Pseudomonadota bacterium | reverse complement strand
ACGCTACCGTCATCAGATAGAAGTACCAATCCTGGCGGTGCTCCACGACGTAGCTCCGAGAAATGTCTCCGGCGAAGTAATAGAGGATCAGAACTGGAACGACGCCGTCGGCAACCATTCGCTCCAGATCTTCCCGGCTCGCCCAACCATCATCCCAATCTCTGGTTAGCCAGATGGCCTGGGCGTTGACCGGAGCGCCCTGCTCCCGGGCCCAGCGGTAGAGCAGGTGCGCCTGTTTCTTCTCGTCGGTGAGATGGAACCGCAGGCGGTCGCCAACTCCCACCAGCATTCCCGAGAGAATCTCGCGGAATTGGGCCCTGAAGGTGCTACGCCGGGCCGTAAGTCGGGGCCGTGGGAGTTGTTGATAGCCCTTCTGAAGATAACACTCCTGGGTCCGTAGAATGGGGCGGTCGGGAACCGGTGGGCAGCCGCAAATGAAGATCGCCAGGAGCACGCACGGCAGGTATCTGGGAATGCGGGGCATGGATCCTCCAACGGCACTATCTCAGCTTGATTACTTTGGTCTCTCCAGGATTGACATCGATCTGGATAATTGCCCCATTGGGACCGGTGGGCCCAACCGTTAGTCCGCGTGATGGGGTTGCCACCGGAACCAACTGAACCTGATCTCGGTGCGGGAAGACCCGTACCGGAAGCTTAGCGATTGTTGCCTCGGATTTGTTCTGCACGCTGATGACAATCATGGAACCTTCGCTGGTTGTCGTCACTGATATCTGCTCTCTGGCGTAAAGCCAGTCGATGACCTCACCAAAAGTGGTAATCCAGGCCTTTTCCTGGCGCAGTCGTACGATCATCGCTCGAACTACATCCACCGATTCCTGGAGCGCAAGATAGTTGGTATGGAAGCTGAAGGGAAAGACCCCGCCCAGCCGCTGGATGAACTGAAACTCCTTGAAGTACTCACGCTGGTATTCGGCGGAACTTGTAACCCCCCGTTCGAAGACCAGATTGTAGTCGTCGGCGACGATGCGGGCAAATTGATAGATGTACTTGCCGTCAATATCACGGACAATGGGGAAGGCGCGATCGTAGTCGAGGTTTCCGTAGATAAACTTGAGGTCGGCGTGCGCTACTGCGTGGATGGTGTCGTAGTCGTACTCCTCCATGGGCGGGCGAAAGCCCATGACATCCGTAATGCCAATCTTCTCCAGCCCCGCTTTGCCCTCTTCGAGTTCCTGTAGCTGCTCCTTGTAGCCTCGCTCCTTGAAACTCCCGTGCTGCATGCTGTGTGTGCCGATTTCTCCGTTTTCGGCCAGGGCCGCAACCACTTCCGGGTAGTCCGGAGCAAGTTTCCCAACCAGGAAGAAGGAACCCCGGACGTTTTCTTTGTGGCAGGCCAGGGCAATGGTATCACCGGTCTCAAACTTATCTTCCACGTCAGCGGTGACGATAGCTGCTGCTCTGGCGCAGCCCGGCCAATGGCAGATGGCTGCCACTGGCTTGCGCACCATCCAGTGGAGCAGATGTATGACGGACGAGTCAAACATTGGCCTGGCATCCGATTCGTCGACCACGGCATCGGGGCCGACTCCGAACCAGGCTAATCTCGCCCCCTTTACTGTGCGGATTGCAGCAACGGCGTTTTGCGCGTGATCTGGAGCTTCCGGAAAAGGCCTGAGCAACCAATCAACGTTTCCCGCAGCAGCATTCAAAGTGTTTGCCAGGTAGTAACGTCCGCTCCAGTCAAATTCGAATCGTCGCCCCGGATCGATGGTCAGTGCCAGGGGCGAGGGGGGCAGAGTTACGAAGTAGGCTGATTCTTTGGGAGTGTAGGGGCGGATGTCCTTCAAGTCGAACCACTCTTCAGCCAACGAAGGGGGGTGAGTGGCCCCCTCGGCATCTGCCGAGCCGGCCATACCAATCACAATCATTGAGGCCCCGGAGTTGGCAAGAGCTGTCAGTTGCTGTCGCTGTTCCGGAGTCAGCCGCTCAATGTAATGAAGTATGTAGAGCTTGCTCTTGGCCGGACCGGTGGACAGTTCGTAGTCGCCGGCAACCCGAAAGGAGAGTCCCGCCCGGTCGGCTAGATTCGCCCAGTACTTAATGCCGCGCCGATAGTCGAACTCGGCTTCTTCCATGGCGGCCTGATTGAGGCGCGAAGAGAAGATGGTTACGTCAGTGACGACCTCAATGGCCGGGGCTGCTGTGGCTTCCTGACCCTCAACTTTTGCTGGAGCTTGTCCCTGGGCCAGTACAGGCAAGCCCCCTATCAGGGACACCAGCAACGTTGTCCAGAAGAGTCGAAGCATCATTCCTCTCCCTTGACTGGATTGGGAACGTACTTCTCGAAGAGCACAGGCTCCAGAAACGACCCGTCATCAGAGAGGATCGGGTGACTGCCAGCCTGCGAGGGTCCTCGGCGGGCATTTCTGACCTTGTAGGCGATGTAGGTCACCACGGCTAGTACAATGGTGGCGACAATGGTGAAGAAGATTACTTTGGAAAGAAGATCAATGAATTCCTGCATGATTAGCTACCCGTTCCTATGCGCGTTAGTTTGCCCCAGGTCATCTTGAACCCGAGGACCTCTTCCACGGTCGCCAGGACTTTACACACGTCAATGATGAGAATGAAAACTATTCGGTAGATGATGGCGTAGGGTGCGAGGCTCAACTCCTCCTCTTCCACGGCGATGCAATGAATGGCCGCAACCACGTCCAGAATGGTCAACTGCAGGAACCAGAAGACCAGCAGTCCGACCATGCCGTACGCCAGGTTCATGCCAATGAGGAAGACGTTGGCGAAGATGTTCATTGCCGGCCAAAGCACCGTTTCGAACATCATGTACCAGAGAATGAAGAAGGTTGTCACACCTTTCCACGGCTGGAGCAGCACTTCAGGCCGTTTCTTCATGGACTGGAGGATGCCCCTGGTCCAGCGATAGCGTTGCTTGATGAGGTCTAGTAGTTCTTCCGGGGCCTCAGTCATAGAGATGGCCCGGGGTTCATAGCGGATGCCATAGCCGAAACTGACCAGCTTCAGCGTCAAATCCGCGTCTTCCGCAAAGGTGTCCGATTCGTAGCCGCCAACCCGCAGAAGAATGTCCCGACGGAACATGCCGATGGGACCTGGAATGATGTTCACTGAGCGGAAGAAGCTCTGGGCCTGCCGCACCATGTTGAGGCCCTCGATGTACTCCAGGGCCTGGAGCTTGGTCCAGAGATTCTTGCGATTGCGTACCTTCACGTTGCCGGCAACTGCGGCCACCGTGCGGTCGGAAAAGTGCTGCACCATGCTGCTGATGGCACCAGGAACGAGATTGGAATCTGCATCCATACACAGAACCAGCTCGCCCTTGGCCACCGAGATGCCCATGTTGAGCGCCGCGGCTTTACCTCGGTTGGGCTGGCGCAGTGCCCTGATGCGGGCGTTGCCATAGTCTCCGACGAATTTCTGAGCCACCAGGAAGGTCTGGTCCAACGACCCATCGTCGATGACAATCACCTCGTAGTAGGGGTAGTCCTGAGCCAGGAGTGACTTCAGAGCCGGTTCCAGCACCCGGTCCTCGTTGTAAGCCGGCACCAGAACGCTAACCAGTGGCCGGTACCCCGTATCCTCCTGCTGTCGCAGGTACTCCAGCTGTTGCATGAAGGAGAACCAGAGGAGGATCAGGTAGCGGGCAATCAGAACAAAGAGGAAGAAAACCAGCATGGAAATTGAGATGGTGATGAAAAGGCTGCGCTGGCCGAAGTAGTATCCCCTGACTTCCGTAACCGCATGAACAAAGATGGCCAGGAAGAGAGTGAAAATGGTCACCGATAGAAAGACCAGAGGGTATGTGCTTTTTGGTTTCTTCACCGTGACCACCGATAGTTCAGGTTGGCTTCGAGAAACCAGAGCACGTACTGTGAACCAGTAGCGCCCTCCAGCCGCTTGGAGTAGGTTGTCCAGCCGCCCATTTCCAACTCCAGGCGAGCGGTTAGCGGGAGCCGTACTCCAGCTCCGGCCTGCGCAACGGGGAAGAAGGACCAGTGCTCTGCCACCGGGGATGTTGTCCCTTCACCGGCAGCCGGTTCGAATTCCTGACCGACTCCTGCTCCCGCTTCCACGAAGTAGCCGCCGCTGCCGATGGGCCCCTTGACGTGCAGGAGTAGGTGGTTAGTAAGGTAGCGAGCCGGCGACCAGTAGCTGTAGGTAACCGGCGCGGCTTCCGAATGGCCTGTAAACCAGAGCTTGTACCCGAGGAACAGGCGGTGATTGTCACCAAAGAGCCTGACCATTGGTGCCACCAGCCCAGTGGTCACCAGGGAACTCGAATGGCCGGGTCGGTCTAGCGAGACGAGGGTGAGAAGTGCAAATGCCTCGAACCGACCATAGGCCGAGTACGCGGACAAGTCACCGCCCCAGGCCCGCACCCCATTTGCCAGGGCTGCCAACGACTGCCCGGCTTCGCCGTACAGTTCTGTATGGAGTCGCATGGCCAGATAGAGCCAGTCCACGGGGGCAGTCGATACCTTGAAGGCCCCTTGCCAGTCCGTATGGTCGGGCAGGTCCAGGTAGTAGAGTGCCCCGGCATCAATGCCCATGGACACTTCCTCAACCACCTTCCAATCAATGGCGAGGCCGCCGCCAACGCCCCACTGCGCAGCGCTGTTTGGGTCGTCGAGCATGGTGGTCATGGCGTATGGCGTCAGTGAGAACAACGGCAGCACCGGCATGCGCAGGCCCAGACGGGAGCCATACAGGGCGAAGCCGTTGATATCGCCGGAATATCTGTTGGCGAAGCGCAGCTGCCACGCGTCGCCGGGCTCCGGCGACTTGGTTTCGATTTCACTCTCTGCTGGTTGGCTCGAGGGGTCGATTTTGAGCAACCATTTGTGGACCTCTTGTGCCTCTTCTTGCCGCCCCTGCCACTCCAGAAGGGAAGCCAGCAGGAGGTTGCCATCCACGTGCTCAGGTTCAACAGCCAGGACCTCTCGTACCGCGGCCTCAGCTTCAGGATATCGCCCCATCCATCCCAGGACCTGCGCTCGCTCAACCCCCAGTTCACTTTCAAAGGCACGGGCTGCGAGGATTTCGTCGTAGACCGCCAGGGACTCATCGTAGCTGGCGTCCCATGAGAGCACCCTGGCCAGCTCGAGGCGAGCCTGGGAGTCGTCGGGCACGAAGACCAGATACTGGCTCAGCAGTTTGGCCGCGTTTGCATAGTCCCCCTCGCCAACCTTAGACCGGGCTTCGTCAAGGATATCGGCAGGGCCTGAGGTGGCTGGTTCTTCTTGCCCACTGAGAAGTTGGTGCAATGCGGGGAGTGGAGAATCGAGGGGTTCAGCAGTGACGGATTGGCCGCAAAGAGCTACACCAAAAAAAAAAGCGAACAGACTGTGCGCTTCCCATTGTCGCATGCTAAAGGTCCACGTAATCGGTTTCATCAGCCAGCCGGGCCGTGGTGGCACGGATCAATGCCTCACTGTCTTGACCGTCACGGGGGTAGCAGGCCGTGGCAAATGCAAACCGCTGGACGTGCTCGGTGACCTCGTTGCGGCCCACGTCTGCCAGCCGCAACATGAACTGCTGTGCCTCCTGGGCGCCGCCTTGCCCGAGGAAGACCATCATGGTGTCATTGGGCAGGAGCGTGGCCAGGTCCTCAGTACGCAGCTGTTGCTTCAGGAGAGCCCGCGTCGCCTCGAAAGCTTCGTCGTTGCCCTGGGCCTGTAGCGCGACCACCGCACACGGGTATCCTGCCATCTTCGCTTTGAAGAGTTCATGCTCCAATGCGGAAAGGAAAAACTGATATGTT
>CALGBT010000913.1 GCA_937884235.1 uncultured Pseudomonadota bacterium | reverse complement strand
GCCATGGGGAACCTCTCTATTTCGAGTGACAAACTTGGCATTGTATTCTCCATCTTCCTGAACAACTGTCCACCCGGATCCAGCTAAATGTAGTACTCAGGCTCCTTTGCCTGGCCAAAGGCGATCCGGTTCCACGCTCTTTCGTGTGCATAATAGGTCCCGAGTTTGATAATGGTATCAGTGACCCCCACCGCTGCCGCGAGGCTAAGACTCCCGGTGACGGAGTAGGTGACAACCAGGGTTATGACCAGGGCCACTGCCCGCCACGAAAGTGATTTAGCCATGCTTCTGGCAGCTGATTCCATCTCCCCTCCGGGGCAAACACAACTAATCCTACGAACATAGTAGTAAATAGGTATCTACTAGTCAATGGCTTTTTGAAATCGGAGCCTGCATGTGGCCCTCAGGGCCTTCTGGATCTTTCTTACTGGGGGGGGAACAAGAACCTCAGGGCCGCCGGGAATCTGGCCTCCCAGGCCCCTTCGGTGTGGAACTGCCCGGCCCCCACGAGGTGCAGCAGGTTGGC
The DNA here is from genome assembly GCA_937884235.1 of uncultured Pseudomonadota bacterium. Lineage (GTDB taxonomy): Bacteria > Myxococcota_A > UBA9042 > CAIXZC01 > CAIXZC01 > CALGBT01. The sequence goes on along the minus strand of CALGBT010000913.1, from coordinate 5,235 downwards.
ACCGGGGAGGAGGAAATCGTCCCAGTTGGTATAGGTCGCAGGAGGATTGGGGGACCAGAAGAGCGCTGGCACCGTGGACGGCACGGCATCTTCGGGGAAGTTGTTTGGTGGTGTCTCCACGAGGCCGTCATCGTCCCACTCGATGCGATTCGACCAGCCCAACTCAATGAGGGCGTTGCGGGTCCACTCGGTGTAGCACCGGGCATCCACCGTGTAGGGATTGGGCGTCGGATCACCCTCGGGCGCGGCCCCTGAGTCGAGGTAGACGGTGAGCGCCAACTGCGCCCAGGTCGGTTCGTAGGCCAGCAGGAGGTCGCGCATGGCGGGGTTGTTGGCCGTCCCCGGGGTTTCACCGATCCAATAGGACCCTGAGAAGCTCGCGACCTTGCCGAAGGTCTCAGCGAAGTACCACGCCAGGTAGAGCGCCGAGATCCCCCCGAGGGAGGAGCCGGCAATGGCCGTGCTCTCCCGCTCCATTCTGGTGGGGAACTGCTCGTCAACCAGAGGCTTGACCGTCTCCACCAGGAAATCACCGTAGGCCGGCAGCTTGGGGTCCACCACCACGAACTCGTCCCCCATGTCCAGGAGCAGGTCCGTATAGGAGTACTCGTCGAACCGGTTGTCAGTATCGATGCCGACGATAATCACCGGTGCCACCTCGCCCTGCCCCATGAGTGCGTCGGCGGCAACGCCCACGAACCAGTTACCGTAGGGGGCATTGGGGTTATCGAAGATGTTGAAGCCGTCCTGCATGTAGAGCACTGGAAAGCTCAGTCCAGGATTCTCCACGGCCGCGGCCGGCAGGTAGACATAGAGGTTGCGCGTATTCTCCAACTGTGGCGAATAGACCCCCTCCAACAGCACCAGCCGCCCGTATCCCGGTGCGTAGAGCGCACTGTTCAGCGCCCCTTCGGCAAAGCGGAAGTAGCGATTTAGAGGGTCCCGCAGCCACTCCTCGGCAACATAGAGCTTGTATTCCACCACATAGGAGAAGAGCAGTTCATCGAAGAGATGGTAGAAACAACCCGGCACAAACTCGAGGGCGGTCATGGGAGTCTCTTCCCACCCGTTGAACTCGCCGCGCAGGGCAATGGCCGAAGCATCGTTAACACAGGTGACGAAGAGGCAGACCGGTCCCTCGCAGTAAGGTCCATCATATTGCGCCAGGAAAGCATCGAAGCCAGGCCCATCGCCACCATCTACTAACTCGAGGAAGCTGTCGATGGTGGTTTGCGGGATAACTTCCGGAGGCAGATCGGGCACTACGTCCACCAGTTCCGGGGCAACTTCCAGGTCCGTCAACAGGTCGGGCACGTCCACCATCTGGTCCGGAAGAGAGAAGTCCTCAAGGCGTGCGTCCAGCGAAATCTCAGGTGCCGTCACGTCGTCAGCAACCACCTCCGCCGTTCCATCAAGCTGCGAAGTCACATCAGGCCCCGACTTCCCCCCACCACCACACCCGACCACGAGAGCCAGCAACGTCAAATAGATAGACCGCATTACCCCTCCATCTTCGCAGAGAAGTTATACCCGCACTGCCGAGCGCGGTGCAACTGAGAAGATTATCTACGATATGCATAATCAAGCCACCATTTGCGGCTCAGGACCTGCAAAAAGGGACCACATCTGCCTCTTTGGGGGTGGCACGGCCATTGCAGTTGCCTGAACTCAACCGATTGGGAGGTTAGCCATGAACATCTTCCTCGCTACCTTGATTCTCACCTTTGCCGCATCCAGCCGCCCGGCCCAGGCTCAGGCCCCGTATGTCCCCGTGGTGGAGGCAGCTATCGGTCACTTCGAGAGCGCAACCTGCCTGGTGCAACTGGACGGCCAGGTTTGGGCCGGCACCATGGGCGGCGGCCTCATTAACCTTAATGACGATCAGGCCCTGCCCCTGGACGCGGCCATGGGCCTCCCTGGCAATCGGGTCAACGACTGCGTCGTCATTGAAGAGACGCTCTGGGTGGCCACCGATGCCGGCCTCGCCAGCCAGGGACAGGGCCACACGCATTTCGAGGTCTACGAATATGGCCGCTTCCTGCGGGTAGCTGCAGCGGGTCACGTCCTGCTGGCAGCCAGGGACGATGGCAATCTGTTGGAACTCCACGCCGGCACCGACCCCACCGCCGCCGCCCGACGACAGCTGGACATGACGATCGTGGCCCTGGCCGGCCATGCCGACGGGCGCTGGGCCGCCGGCAGCATCGACGGCAAAGTCCTCGTCAGCACGCCGGACAACCCGGCAGGCAAGACCTTCCGCACCGGCCTGCCAATCTCCGCCCTGGCCTTCGCTGGCAGTGACTTGATGGTGCTGGTCCCCGGCCAGCTGTTGCAGCTGGCCAACGGCAAACTGCTCCCGGCCGCGGGAAGCCTGGGCGTCGTGGCCTTGAGCCGCGACGGCAACCCGCTTCATGCACCGCAGCTGGCCGCACTTGAAGTCGCAGCCACCCTCAAGACCCCGCAACACCAATACGCCGCCACCGACGGAGGCATCTTCCTGGCAGATCCGGCGACTGCGGGCGACCCGACCAGCTGGCGGCAACTCCCGCCCCGCGGCTGCCCCTGTGGCCCCCGCATCGCCGCCGTCGCCTCCTTCAACAACGAACTCTGGGTGGGCGGCTTCGATTCCGGGCTCTGCCGCTTCGACGGTGCCGCCTGGCACCACTACCAGGCCCCGGAACAACTACCCTCGAACATGGTGAACCACATGACCGTGGGCCGGAACCGACTCTACGTAGCCACCCTGAAAGGGCTCGTCGTAGTCGATGACAAGGGCCAATTCCTGAGCCACACTCGGAGCCAGTGCGAGGACAACACCGCTGCCAACTGCCCCTGGTATGAATCAGTTACCGGGGTAGCTACCGATGCCAACAGCCGCAACGTCTGGATCGCAGACACAGGCTCCATTCATCGCTGGAGCAGCCGCCGCTGGAAGCACCTCTACCGCTCCCGTGGCATCAACTCTGAGCGCATCACCCGCATCGCTGCCGGGGACGGCAACATCGCCGTGGGAACCAGTGACCAAGGGATCCTCTGGGGCACCGCCGGCACCAACTTCGTCAAAATGGACGACCAGCAGGGCCTGGCGGACAACTGGGTCATGGACCTCACCTTCGATGGCTCCGGAGCACTCTGGGTGGCAACCTGCACCAGAGGAATCAGTCGCTACAAAGACGGTGCCTGGCAAACCTGGAACATGACCGACGGACTGGCCGACGACTACACCCTTAGCGTCGCCGAAGTCGACGGCCGCATCTGGGTCGGCCACTTTCGCGGCGTCTCGATTCTGACGGAAAGGGGAATCATTCACCTGGGAACCGAAGACGGACTCGCCGGGGGCGAAGTTCACGACATCGCCGAGCACAACGGGAAGGTCTATCTGGCCACTGACGGTGGCCTCACGATCCTCAACAGCCACGGCAGCTGACTTCGTCATTTACTTTTCGCCGCATCTTGCTACACTTGATAGATAGTGACGGAGGAATCATGGTCCAGTCATCCCGCGAAGAGCTGCTCGATGCCCTCTACGACCTCCAGCACGACCTGGGCAAGTACCTCCTTCAGCCACTCATGTGGCTGCCTCTCGATGCTGACCCCGCACAGGTCCGTGAAGCCGCCAGCAAAGCTCTCCTGAAGACCCGGGAGGGACCCGCCGGCACGCGCACTGCCGACGACCTCTGGCAGGCCTTTCTCGACGAAGTCGGGGCGGCCCTGGAGGATACCACCGCGTGGCCCCAGCTAGCCCTTGCCGTCCAGCAAGCCCTACAGTGGCAAGAGACCCTCAAAACAGCGGACGCGCCGCCAGATCGCGCAATGATTACAGCCGATTTCAAGCACGTCGCAGAATCCATCAGGACCCTCATCGAGGAGTTTGAAGATGTCGGATAAGCCACGTATTCTCGTCGTTGACGATGGCCTCACTTATGCCCAGGTCATCGCCCGACAGATGCCCGAATTCCAGTTGGTGGGCAACGGCGAGCCGGCCTCATCACCGCGGCTGGCCGACGGCCCCGCAGCCCTGGACTTCTTGCAGCGCCACGCCAGCGAGGTTGATATCGTCCTGCTGGATATGCACTTCGATTCGCCGGAGGAGCGCCTGCTTCCACTCCCCGAGGCACCAACCTTGCGACGACGCAAGCGCTTCCAGGGACTGGCGATCCTGCGCGCCATCCGCCTGCTGCTGCCGGAATTGCCCATCGTCCTCCTCACCTCCGTCCAAGACCTGAGCCTGGGCGACGTCGGGGCCGAGCTGGCGGCGCAGTCCATGACCTACTTCCTCGATGCGGATGATATTGACTCCCTGCGCATCCGCATTCACGCCGCACTACGAGAGGCACAGGAGGGAACCGAAGATGGCGGCATCCTCTGGGGGGCCAGCCCGCTGATGCGCACCTTGCGGCGTCGCCTGGCGGTGGTAGCGCGGGGCCGGATGCCCGTTATCCTTGAGGGCGAAACCGGGACCGGAAAATCTTTCCTGGCCGAACATTTCGTTCACGACAATAGCGGCCGCAAGGGCCCCTTTGTCACTTTGGACCTCTCCGCCATTCCCCAGGATTTGGTTGCGGCTCATCTCTTCGGGGCAGTACGCGGCGCCTACACTGGGGCCGTCACCGATCGCAAGGGCGTCTTTGAAATGGCGGACGGTGGGACGCTCTTCATGGACGAAGTCCAGAACATCCCTCTGGATGTCCAGAAACAGCTACTGGTGGTTCTCCAAGACCGACGGGTGCGCCCCCTGGGCTCAACCCGGGAGCTGGCGGTGGATGTCAAAGTTGTGGCTGCCTCCAACCGCCCGCTGGCTCTGGCCGTTGGCCGCGGACAGTTTCGGCGGGATCTGTACATGCGGCTCTCCCCGGCGACTCTGGTGACCATCCCGCCGCTGCGGGAGCGGCCGGAAGATCTCTGGTTGCTCAGCCGTCGCCTGGTGGCCCAGGTCGCCGACGAACCGGGCAATCGCGAACTGAGACAACAGGTAGCGGCGGCGGTGGGGGCGGAAGAGGAGGGCGAAATGGGGTTGGTGGTCGGCCGCGACGCTCTTCCTGACAAGGCCTTGGGCCTGATTCTCCCCAAACCTGCCTGGGCGCAACTCGAAGCACACACCTGGCCCGGCAACATCCGTGAACTGGCCATGGTGCTCAACAACCTCGTCACTTTCACCCTGGTTGAGGCCGTCGACGCGCTGCAGGCGGGTCTGCCCCTGCGCAGCCGCCGCCTGCAAGCCGATACCGGGCTGCT
>CALGBT010000912.1 GCA_937884235.1 uncultured Pseudomonadota bacterium | reverse complement strand
CACCAGCCCTTCGAGGCGCATATCATAAAGCAGCGGCTTGAGCTGCTTGGCGACAATGTAGTCATACATGCCCAGCATCAGCAGAATGAAGGCTCCCGAAATGCCCGGCAGAATCATGGCGCAGATGGCAACGGAACCACTCATGAAGACGTACCACAAGGCAGGTTTCTCTGGCAGTTGGCCCAATCCCAGCAGGAAGAAGGTGCCCACGGCAAACAAGCCGAAGGCAAGCCATTGGGCAACGCCCTTGTGTTGGATGCGCCGGAAAGGAACCTTCAGCGAGGCCGCCACCAGGCCCAGGAAGAGACCCAGTGTCTGTCCGGGGTAGTTCACTCGGCAATAGGTGATGACTCCGGCGGCAGCACCAATGGCGGCACCGATACCGATGAGCAAGAAGCCGATGAAGACGAGCGCTTCCATCCGCCGGTCCAGTTCGTCACCGGATGATTCGAAGTGACCAAAGACTCCCGACAGCAATTTGCGCCAGAAAGCCCCGCCGAAGAGGGCCTTTACCAGCGTCATGTCCATCAGCTTGATGGCTTCGATGAGACGTTCGTAGATACCCAGAATCAGGGCGAGGGTGCCCCCGCTGACCCCGGGAATGATGTCCGCACAGCCCATGCAAATGCCGCGCCCGACCTGGTATGCCTTTTCTTTGTTGTTCACGGGGGTTCTGGCTCCCTATTTCGCAGTGGTCTCGTACTTAATGGTAAGGGCCTGGATCTCCTTGAGGGCGGAGGAGGAGACCTTCATTGTTGAAGAGCGCTCATTGAAGCGGGCAATGCTCTTCTGCACGCCTGCGGGATTCTTGGCGGCATCGTAGGCCCGGGCCAACCGGAGCAACGTCGGTGGCGAGTCGGCGCAATGGAAGGATGCGGGGATTCGGCCGCGCGCCTTTTCACCGGTCTCGTCCGCGATGGCCTGCTCAATGCGCTGGGTCACACCCAGCGGCCGATCCTTCTTCTCGTACCATGCCGCGACGTAGAGATGGTGGCGGCAGCGACGCTCCACCGTCTTGGCCAGGAGCAGCCGGGCCCGCATCGCGTAGTAAGAATCGGGAGCACCTTGAACCAGGCTGACGAAGCTCTGGTAAGCATTGTCAGCATCGGACATCTCCCGACTCTCGGCGGGCGGAAGAATCCAGTGGTCTTCGGGCATCTTGCGGAGGAAGCAGAGGCCCCGCATATAGGCGGCGTGAGGCCAATCGGGGGAACGAGAGTACTGCTCGATGAACTGGCGGTAGACTTCAGCGGCCTCCGCATAGCGAGCCTGGAAGAAGATGGCATCGCCCAGCCGTAGCGTGGCCATCTGGCTCAGCACCGGGTTGAGAGTCGAGGCCGAGAGCTCTTCGAACATCGTCGCTGCCTGCGTGTAATCGCCTGAGAGCAGCTCATTCATCGCCTTCTCATACTGATAAGAAGGGCCTGCCGGATCGCCGGTGACTTTCACCTTGGCACCGGAGCAGGCAAAAAGGCCCATCAGAGTCAGCAGAGCAACAACGGAAATTCGACGCACGCAAACCTCCCTGGCAACGTTCAACAAGCTATAGCAGCGCGCGCTCGTCAAGTCAACGAGCACAACCGCTTGTGTTACTCCATCTCGCCATCTATGATTAGCCACCGATGCGCCCGGCAGGGCCGCTTTGCGAGGGATTTAGATGTGGACGTTGGCTAGTCTGGTCTCTACTGAGACACTCGAGAGTTTGTGGCTCTCTTTGAATGCCGTTGACCCGGTGATAGCTTTGAGCATCGTCTTCGTGCTCCTCTTTCTGGCCGGTTGCGGCTTGCCGCTACCTGAAGACATTCCTCTGACCTTCTCAGGCATCCTGCTCGGGCTACCTCGCACGCAAGCAGCCTTCGGCGGCTTCTGGGGCGCGGTCGTGACCATCGGGGTGCTCTGCTACACTTCGATTATTCTGGGCGACCTCATCGCCTATTGGCTGGGGAAGAGATTCGGACGTGCGATCAGTAAATACCCTCCCTTTCGTTGGGCTATGCCGGGACACCGAATTGATCGCCTCGACCGCTGGTTCAGGAAATTCGGCAGTTGGACAGTGTTCTTCGGGCGCATGGTGGCGGGCATTCGTTTTGTCACTTTCGCAGTGGCGGGGATGTCAGGCATGCCCGTGCGCAAGTTCATCCTCTTCGATTCTCTGGCCGCGCTGGTCACCGTGCCCGCGTGGATCATTTTAGGCTACGTGGTCGGTACTCACTTCGGGCAGATCCTGGAATTCATGTCCACGGTGAGCACAACTACATGGATTGTCCTGGGCGCATGCCTCGCGCTCTTCTTCCTCTACAAACTCATCCGCCGCAAGCGCAAGAATGCCGAGGTCGCAGTGTAGGGCTTGGTTAGCATCGATGCCCGGGGTGGATGGTGGACTTGGTGGACGGTGGACTTGGTGGACGCCCGGGGTGGACCACTCTGGACCGAACTGGACCACTCTGGACAGGTGGACCCGGGGGAGGCGTGGACGGTGGACTTGGTGGACGGTGGACTTGGTGGACGGTGGACTTGGTGG
>CALGBT010000911.1 GCA_937884235.1 uncultured Pseudomonadota bacterium | reverse complement strand
GATTGAGCAACAGATAACCGATGTTCTCTTCAATCCGGACGACGATCTCTTTGGTGCTACCCACGCGCGCGCCTCCTCAGAAACCAAATATCGACAATGTACGACGCGAAGTCAAGGAAGGGAGCGTCCGGGGCGCATCCCTGGACTAAACCTGGCTGCCCGCGTTGCCTCCACTATTCCAGCGGTCATCCCGCGGCCGGCCAACGGCCGGCGAGGGATCCCCGGGCCCCACCCGGTCTCTTCTACGGCCCTGCCAAGCCACGCAGAGATCCCTCCGGCTAGTCGCCGTTCGGGATGACATTGCCGAGTGTGGGGGCGGGAACGATGCTGTTCTACTTCCGCAGCAGGTCCTTGAACCACTGGATGGTGGTGTCCCGGCTCAGTTCCCCGATACCAGTGGTGAGGGGGATTTCCTTGGGACAGACCTGCACGCAGTTCTGGGCGTTTCCGCAATCGGTGATGCCGCCGTCACCCATGATGGCATGGAGACGCTCGGACTTGTGGTAGGCACCCGTCGGGTGCTTGTTGTGCATGGCCACCTGGCCCAGAGGAGCCGGGCCAATGAACTTGGAGTTGTCATGGAACTGCGGACAAGCCTCCATGCAGCAACCGCAGGTCATGCAGCGGGAGTAAACGTATCGCTCTTGAGCTACCGCCGGGTCCATGCGCGGGCTGCCCTGGTGGATGTCGTGGACCGTGTCGATCTGGATCCAGGCCTTGACCATGCGCAACGCATTGAACATCTTCTCGCGGTCGATCTGCAGGTCACGCACCACCGGGAACTTGCTCAGCGGTTCCAGCGTGATGGGCTGCTCCAGGTTGTCGATGAGAGTCGCACAGGACTGCCGGGGAACGCCGTTGATGATCATGGAGCAGGCCCCGCAGACCTCTTCCATGCAGTTGGCCTCCCAGACCACCGGTTCCACCCGCTTGCCGGCTGTGTTCACCGGGTTCTCACGGATCCGCATCAGCACCGAAATGACGTTGTGCTGAGGCTCGTATGGGATCTTGAACTCCTCCCAGTAAGGTTTGTCCTTGGGGCTTGCCTGCCGGCGCACTTTCAGATGGATTTCTTTCGCCATGGGTCGCCTCCTCGCCTAACGGTAGTCCCGGGGAACGTCCGGGGAGATGACAGAAGTGTCGACTTTCTTGTAGGTGATCTCCGGGCCCGCCTCGGTGTGTCTGGCCATGGAGTGGCTCAGCCACTTCTCGTTGTTGGCCTTCCATTTGCGGACATACTCGTCGTACGCAGGCTCTCCTGGCCGGGCATCGGGCATCTTCAACTCGAACTCCGGTTTGTAGTGGGAGCCGCGGCACTCGTCCCGCATGCGGGCGCTCTTGGCAATGACCTCACCCAGTACAACCATGTCGTGCACCTGTCGGGCATAGGGAAGCCCGGCATTGGCCCAGCCAGCCTTGTCGTCAAGGGCGAGGTTCCGGGAGCGATCCTTGAGACCCTTGAAGGCTTCAAGAGCCATGTCGAGTTCCTGATTGGAGCGCTCGACCCTGACCCAGTCCTGCATGACCTTGCCGAGATCCGTGTGTAGCGTGTACGGATTCTCGCCGCTGGAGCGAGACATGATTTCGTCGTTGATGGCGGTCTGTCGCTTGACCTCATCCCCCAAAACAGCCTCAGGAATTGCGTCGCCCGTCTTCTCGAGATTGGTCAGGTAGAGTGCCACGGCGTTCCCGGCAATAGATCCGCTAAAGGAGGCCGAGAGCAACGAATTGGCCCCCAGGCGGTTGGCCCCGTGATACTGGAAGTCACACTCGCCACAGGCAAACAGGCCCGGGATGTTGGTCTGGTGGTTGCGCGGGTGTTTGGCTGTCATTGCCCCGGTATTGCCGTCGGTATCGTAGTCGCACCACAAGCCACCCATGGAGTAGTGCACTGCGGGGAAGATCTTCATGGGAACGGCCCGCGGGTCTTCACCTGCAAAGGTCTCGTACATCTCGAGAATGCCGCCCAGGCGGCGGTCCAGGAAGTCCCGGTCCAGGTGGGTCAGGTCGAGATAGACCATGTCCTCGCCACCCAGGCCGAGTCCCATGTGGCGCACGGCCTTCCAGATGGCGCGGGAAGCCACGTCTCGGGGAACAGTATTGCCGTAGGCGGGGTACCACTCCTCCAGGAAGTAGAACCGATCATCTTCGGGAATCGTGAGGGGGTCGCGGACATCGCCAGCCTTGCGCGGCACCCAGACGCGGCCGCCCTCGCCCCGGGAGGCCTCGGACATGAGCCGATGCTTGTCGTGACCCTTCATGCCGGTGGGATGGAACTGGATGAACTCGCCGTTGGCGAAATGGGCCCCCTGCTGGTAGACCCGGCTGGCCGCCGCACCGGTGGAGTTGGTGCTGTTGGTGGACTGATTGTAAACGAGCCCCAATCCGCCGGTGGCCAGCACCACCGCATCGGCGCGAAAAGCCTTCACCTGCATGGTCTTGAGATCCAGTGCGGAGATGCCCCGGCAGCGGCCTGCGCCGTCCTTGATCACCGAAAGGAACTCCCACCACTCATACTTCTTCAGCAGACCCTTATCTTCGTGAGCACGGACCTGTTCGTCAACGGCATAGAGCAACTGCTGCCCCGAACTTGCGCCGGCGAAAAGAGTCCGCTTGTTCTTCACACCCCCAAAGAGCCGCAGGTCCAGCACGCCTTCAGCCGTGCGGGAGAAGGTCACGCCCATCCGGTCAAAAGTGCGCATCAGACCCGGGGCATCCTCGCACATGGTCTTTACAGGAGGCTGGTCCGACAGGTAGGCACCGCCCTTGACCGTATCCATGATGTGCTGCTGCACCGAGTCGTCCTGGCCCTTGGTATCCATGCAGGCGTTGATGCCACCCTGGGCACAGCAGGAGTGGGACCGCTTCACCGGGAAAAGGGAGAAGAGGTCCACCGGATGGCCGTTTTCAAGTGCCCGCAAAGCGGCCCACAATCCGCCGAGACCGCCGCCGACGATGATTACCTTTGGTTTTGTACGCTTGCCCATATCTGACTCCTCTGGTCCGGGTCACCCCGTACGCCCTTTAAGCAAAGAATGCCTGATTGAAACCCCACAGCCCGTGGAAGCCCATGAAAACCAGGACCGCAAAAAGACCCGCCCCCACCGCCAGCATCAACTTCTGCGCACGGGGGTGCGTGGCGACGCCCCAGGTAATGGCCATGAGCCAAATCCCGTAGGCAAGGTGGAACGAGGCCAACAGCACGCCAACCATGTAGACCACCATTATCGCAGGATTGCGCAGGGAGCTAGCCATGTGACCGAAGAGGTCACCGGTCACGGCCTCGCCCGCAAAGCGAGTGGAGGCAACGTGGTACAGGATGAATGCCAGCGTGACCAGAGCGGTCAGGCGCTGTAGAAAAAATCCCCAGTTGTTCACGTACTTGTACTGCGTCACGTTACTCCGGGATTGCCACCAGATCACCGCCCCATACACCGCGTGGAAGAGGATCGAACCCAACAGTGCCACTTCCAGCAAGCGAATGTAGTTGATGTCGTTGATGAATTTTACGACATGGTCATTGTAGTAGCCGGCCCCATACTCGACCATGTTGTCCCGGCGGGACAACGAGTTTTCCCACATATGAAAAAGCAGAAAAACCCCGGCCGGCACCAATCCCGTCAAGGAATGGAGCTTGCGCAGCAGAAAATGTCGATTGAGCCCGTCTTGCATGTGGCCCCCCGCAGTCCGTTGTCACTTCAGATCAAAAATACGCGGCGAAGTAAAGCACAAAACTGGTGGACGTGCAAGGCCCCTTCAGTGGTTGCAAC
>CALGBT010000910.1 GCA_937884235.1 uncultured Pseudomonadota bacterium | reverse complement strand
TGGACGAAGGCTTGCAGCGGACCGTGGATTGGTACTTGGCCAATCGGTCGTGGCTACTGGGAGTGATCCTTTGACGCTTCGCCCGTGGCCAGATTGCGAATGACGAATCTGGTCTTGCCTCACGGCGTGAGTTCGTTCAGGGTATCTGGCCGCGGCCAGTATTTGGCTGCAAGACGGTGAAGGCAGATGGTGATTGTTGTAGGGTAGCAGCCGGGGGATCCATTACTTCATGTGGCGTCATCCGATTTCCTGCCATGGGGGCCTGTACGAATGACCAAAGTTGCATCTGTAGGCCGGAGGTTTGACGGTCTGGACATTTTCAAGGGGCTTCTCGTTCTGGTCATGGTTATCTATCACACGGCCGGGGCTGGGGTTGTCCGGTATCCGGAACTGGCGATCTTCTGTCTGCGCACGGACCCCATCCATTACTCCTTCCTATTTGTTTCCGGGTTTGTGGCAGGTTGGTACTATGCCCCGCGTCTGGCCCGAAGCGGGGTCTCTGTGCGGCGCCGTTTGCGGGTCCGGGCGGTGAAGCTGGCGCTGCTCTGCCTACTTCCCACTGCCTTTCTCTACGCTGTCGGCGTTCGGTATCAATGGGACGTATTTGCATCTTCGTTCCAAACTCCATGGGAGGCGATCTGCCACATGCTGCTCTCCTTCGATGGGCGATTTCTGGCCTTTGAGGTGCTGCTCATAATTGCACTCTTCCTCGTCGTCGCCTCCTTGGTCGTCGGGCGATTTCCGACCTGGGCGCTGACAGGTTGTATCCCCGCCTTCCTTGCATTGCGCCCATGGTCCCTAAATGCTTCCTTCCTAGCCTTCGGGTTTGCCGGTCTTGTGGTGGGGCTGCTTTGGGAGAAGGGGCGGCTCTTTCAGGCGCGTTGGAAGACAGTACTGGCTGGCGGGTCGGTAGCGTTCGTGCTCGTGACGCAAACCTTCTTCACAGAATGGCACTCGTTTGTTGCATCGACGGGTCCGGCACGGGGGCTTCCAGTTCTCCTCACGATTGGTAGTTGGGGAGGTTGCGCTGCTGCGCTTGCCAGTTTGCACGGCCCATTTCTCCTGAAAAAATGGTTTCTCTTGCTGGGCCGATATTCATTGCTGGGCTACATGACCCAGATGCTGCTCATTCACATGACCTTCCCTGGCTTTGTCCGTCTCCACGCTTCGCAGGTTGTCTGTTTCTGTGGGACCCTAAGCGTCACCCTTGTGATACTTACGGTCCTCCTGGCGATTCTGGAAAGTGCTCGCCTCAAGTGGCAAGCCGTGAACGCATTATACAAGGCTGTGTTCGGATAGGCTTGCGGGGCGGCGCTTCCAGAAGGCAAGCCTGGTCTTCAGATTGAGGTGGGGCGGTTGTCCCGTCGGCTCAGCTTGCGAACGACAAACCGGGTCTTCCCTGAAGACATGATTTCGATCTGGGAGTCTCGCACGCATCTGACTTCGACTTCGCCGAAGAACATGGGAGTGAGCAGGTTGCGAACTGTCGTGGCAGCGCTTGTCATCTGCTCTTGCGGTACGTCCAGTTTGACTGTCACCACGCCGAGTTCTTCCTGGACTATCTGTGAGCGACGGACGCCCGGCAGGTCCTTGAACGCCCAGGTCAGCGCACTGGGGGAGATCCTGCGGCCAGTCGGTGTTTCCAGCCAATCCTCTTGCTTGGTTACCACGGGGCTGATGGCGGGCAATGTCCGGCCGCACGGGCATTCCAGTTCTGGCAGGCAGTCCAGATGGTCCCCCAGTTGGAAGCGAAGGAGTGGCATCGCACGATTGAGTAGCGGCGTCATCAGGGCGGGCTGAACTGGGTCTCGAAGACCAAACTGCCCTTCGACATAGCCGTCAACGAGGGAGAGATGGTAGGTGTCGGATTCACATTGGGAGGCGGAGACGAATCGCTCGGCAGTTCCGAACAGTCCCACTATTCGGCTGGGAAAGACTGCGAGAATGGCCTCTCGCTGATGCTCGAACATTGGCTCGCTGGAAAATAGTATTGCCTTGGGTCTCCAAGAGAGCTTCCGCCCCAATTGTTGTGCGTAGCCGGCCAGGATCTCCAGTGATGAGGGGTAGCCCATGAGGTACTCGGGCTGTCGTCGTTCGAGCACATCGAGGTACCTGCCAGCCGTCTCCAGATTGAGATGAAAGGTCGAGAGATAGAGACGCCGGTCGGTCCACGACAGCCGATATGGCTGCTTAGGCGAGTCGTCCCTCATCGGCACAATGGGGTCGCCAACAAGCCGGGCGATCCACTGTGGAAAACGGTAGCCTGCCCAGGCGGTACGTCGCCACCAGAGCGCGTCCGTTTGGAGGAAAGTCCTGGGCTCCATCCAGGTGGCAAAGGGTGTTCCGGTGGTCCCGGAGGTGACTGTTCTTACCAGGTCCTTCCTTTGGAAACGGTTTGACAAGAACAGCTCGGGGGCAGCCATCACCTCTTGACGAGTCAGGATTGGGAACTCACCGAGGATGGCGAAGGGGTCAGTTTGCGGCGCGATCAGGGCTTGGCGGAGGTTTCCATAGGGGGCGTAGAACGGCACGGTGTCCAGGGCACTTAGCATGCTCTCGCGCAGGAGACCTGCCGTAAGGGCAATCTGGTCTTGTCGTGGCATGCGTTCAGTTGATTCAATTGAACCCAGGTAGTGATTCCAGGCCCACATTCGGCGCAGATTCCTCAGTCCGAAGGTGTTGAGGGCCAAAGTCTGACCGGGCACCGCAAGCCGGTCGTACAGTCTGCCCAGACCTCCTTGTCCCATCATCTGCCTCCTGGTACCAACGCGGCTCATCCCTTGGTAGAGGGTTAGCCCAGCATGTCCTTCAGCGATTGCTCAAAGGGGACCTGAGCGGACCAACCGAGATTGCTCAACGCGTCGATGCTGGCCCAACTGCGGGTAACCCCTCCGCCGTGGATTCGCGTTTCGTCAACTTCGATGGATATGTTCCATCCGGCAACCCGAATCAAGGCCTCAAGGACTTCCTGGATTGTCCTTTCGTGCCCGCCGGCGATATTGTATGCGGCCCCACTCAGGCCCAATCGGAGCAGGAAAGCGAGGGCTCGAACTGCATCCCGAACGTCGACGAAATCGCGCGTTGCAGTGAGATCCCCGACTTTGAGCTTGTTTCCTGTCCTGTCCTCTTGCAATTGCCGGATGAACGCTGCTGGCACAAGATGGTCGGGTTGGCCCGGTCCCATGAGGTTGAAGAGTCGGGCCCGTATCAGTTCGCAGCCAGGTTCAAGCGAGGCCGCTTGACAGGCCAGTTCCTGAGCCGCTTTGCTCAGAGCATAGGGACTGGTGGGTTGAAGGCCCGTCGATTCAGTGATGGGTAGCTGGTTGACGCCGGCGGAGCCGTATACGGCGGCGGAGCTGGCTAGGACAATGCGGAGCGGATTCTCCCGCGGTGTTCTGACAATGCTGCCAAGCAGGTTCCAGGTGCCAGTGACGTTTGCTTGCCACAGCGCCTCAGGGCTACCGCCAGTAAGCCCAGCCAGATGGACGATAGCGTCGGGTCTGGCATCGTGCAGAAGGCCAAGAGCCTGGTCAGGAAAGAGAAGGTTGGCCTGCAGGAATTCAGCGGCTTCAACCGTGCGTGACGGGGTCTGATGGCCGCTAGCGAAGATGGTCCAGTTGGGATACTCGGCGGCTGCGTGGCGCAGGAAATGGCGTCCAACGAATCCGGTCGCGCCGGTGACCAGGACCCTCATTGCCCTGCCCCTCGACCTGGCAGATATGGTGCGCCCGGTAGCAGTTTGTCGGCCAGCTCCGGGAACCCCATCCACAGG
>CALGBT010000909.1 GCA_937884235.1 uncultured Pseudomonadota bacterium | reverse complement strand
GACCCTCTCTGACATCACTCCGGATGGCGTCTACGTCGGCGATTCCCTGCAGGTGCAGGCAACGGACCTGCTCCTACCCGGGGAGGGACAAAGCCTCCTAGTGCTCAACGGCGACTTCATCGTGGCCTCGCCGCCCATGACTAGACCACTCCACGGCGTCGTCATACCCCTCACTGCGCAATCGCGGACCCGGGCCAGCTTCACCCTGGCACCTGACAAATTCGGCATCAACCCAGGGGATTTTGTAGGCGAAGGAACATTGGAGAACTACACGTCAGGGAGCGAAGCAATGCCATCCGTTCCCCTCACCGACCTGGCCATCCACGTCTACTCCCCGGTCATCGACGAGTTTTCGCCTGAAACCGTGCGACGGGGCCAGCGTGTCTCTGTTAGCGGACGGGGTTTCGTGCCCACGGATGCCGTTGGCGAGAGCGCCACCCTGGTCCAACTTGAAGGGATCTTCAAGACCGCCGCAGGCAAAGAGATCTCCTACCAGGGAAATAACGCCATGCTCCTCTTCCCGGAGGCCATCGACGGCAATACTGGACTCGAAGTTGTCCTACGGGTCACCGTCGGCGTGGACGGCGCACTGGAAGGTCTCGGACTGATTCCCGGCACCTTCATGGGCACCGCCTACCCCGAGCTCTTTTTTGGCAGCGAATCCTTTGTCGGTCAGGGACTTGATTTCACGTTGACAGTGGCCCCGCAACTGCAGATCGTCTACGTCAAGTTCCTGCCCTCCTTTGATGAGTCCTTTCACGCTTTCGGACTCCACGAAACTCGCAACGCCGTGAAAGAACGCATCGTTGCCCGGTGCAATCGTGATTACTCAGCTTTCAACGTCCAATTTGTCCGAGAGCGCCCGGAGGACTACGCCGAATACTCGGTTATCGAATTGTCCGGTCAAGACCCCAATGGCGCCAACCTCCTGGGCCTGGACAACACTACCGGCAAAGATACCAACAACCTGCGATTCAACGATGTCGTGGGGGGCAAGAATGCCGAGACCGAGGAGCAAGGCTACTACGCTTATGGCGGTGTCTTTCTTGAGTCTTTCCTCATGTTCAGCCCTACCATCAGCAAGGGCAAGACCTCCCTTTCTTCATTCCGTTTCGACGAGATCTTCTCTCCCTTCGTTCCGGAGCTGGGTGGCAGTCCGGCCACGGCGGGGGAACTCACCGGAGGATCCCGAACCCCACAGGTGCAAGAAGCTGTGAGGGTCCTGGGCAATCTCGTCGGCGGCACGGTAGCCCATGAAATCGGCCACAGCCTCGGACTGGCCATGGTACCCAGCCATGAAGCCGAGTACCACAATCTGGGGGACAACCCGGCGTGGCTGATGGATAGTGGAAACTACCGGCCCTTCACCGAACGGGCCGAAGTGGATGGCGACGGGCCCGAGGTCTTCTCGCCTTACAACTTCGACTATCTCAACGATATCCTTCCCAAAGGCTGACCATGATTCGACCCGCTCACTTTGTCTGGCTCCTGGCCGCGCTCTCACTGCCGCTCTGGGCATGCAGTGCCTGCCGCTCGCAGGACCCCGCTGTGGACTCCGCCACCGCCGGCAAGCCCCTGACCATCGAAGGTGACGGCCACCCCACCATTACCCTCGAAGTTGAGGTCGTTGCCTCCTCCCGAGCCCGCCAACGCGGCCTCATGTACCGAGACAGCCTGGCCGACGGACGGGGGATGCTCTTTGTCTTTGCGGAGGAGGAGGAACACCCCTTCTGGATGAAGAATACCCTCATCCCCCTGGACATAATCTTCATTGACAGCGCCCGCCGCGTCGTCGGCATTGTCCACCACGCCGAACCCCGCAACGAGCAGAGCCTCACGGTCTCAGTTCCGTCTCGCTTTGTCCTAGAAGTCCCGGGAGGCTACTGCAATCGAGTTGGCATTCACCGTGGCGACAAGGTCTCGTTCACGCTGTAGTTTTGGCGTCCAGGCAAGTCAGACGAAGCGCCGGTTCCCCGGCGCAAACCGGCTGGCAGTGACCCCTACGAACCCCCGGCACCCAAATGATTCGGCCCTCTCCGTCTGCGACCACGGGTACCATGCCTCGCTCCTGCCGCGGCACACGGGCCTCACCCAGAAGATCAGACAACAGGCGCGTTCCAGCCATGCCGAAGGGTTGCATCCGGTCGCCTCGGCACCACGGACGCACCGTCACTGGCCAGGTTGTCCCCAGAGGCAGCCACACCTCGCTTGCCGGCCGCTCCGGCACATCCGCAGGAGCAACGGCCTCCCGAGCGCATACCACCCACCTACCCCAGCGCACTTCCCCGGGCCCAGTCAGGATGACCTTCCCCAGCCCCTCACCGTCCCCGTCCTCGGCGTCCCCGTCCTCGGTGAGTAGCATCAGCTGCGCGTATTCCCGCCTCGCCCTGAT
>CALGBT010000908.1 GCA_937884235.1 uncultured Pseudomonadota bacterium | reverse complement strand
CTCCAGCGGGTTCGACGAGAAGTCCTGCATCGCATGAACGAAGAGGCTGCGACGTGGCTTATGGACTGTGATGTATTCACCCTGGCCGCAGACCGTGCCATCCCCTTCGAGATCCTTGTCAAGGTCATTCACACCGCTGGTTTTGCCGACCTCACGAGGGTCCGCCTGGCAACTCTGGACGATGACAACAACCTGACCTATGTGCCAATCCACGTACCTCGGCTGGACCATGGCCAACGCAAGGTCGAGCATCTTCTGGGAGACGGCTGGTGGCAACGCCAACAGCGCGAACCTGACGAGGCGTTTGCATTTGCCTATGTCAATTACTCGGCATCCCCCTACCCCGAGACTTTTGCCGCGACCAGCGGCCTCGAACTACCTTCATGCCTGCCGCCGGAGTTTGCCTGGCAGAAGGTCTTTGATGACGCTGAGTTTGCCAGGATAACTCAGGGAAAGATCCTCGCCTACATCAATGAAACTCGCAGCTCCTATGCTCAGGTCCTGGGGCTGGCTGAGGCACCGCCGCCCCCTGTCGGCATTGCCGCATTCGGCACATCTGCCGTGCCCCCCATTCCCGCCCCACCAGAAGATAATACGCTGGAAGCTGGCGCAGTGGATGGATTTCCGTCGAGCAGAGTGCTGATCCCAGAGCCCGACGCTAGCATCCGTAATGATGTCGACGACGTGGTGGAGAGCGGGGAAGTAGGCGGGGAGCAGGCGGCTGAGCCTGAGACATTGTCCCTACGCCCCTTCGCCTTTGTTGGCGTGGATAGCGTGGTGGTGGCGCTGCGCACGCCCCAGGGCCCACTCTTCCAGGCCGTGGCGGTGCCTCGCTCTGACCCGGACAGGCTCTATGATTTCCTTGCTGCATCCCGCGGCTGGACGCTGGGAGTCAGCGCAGAACTCACATTACCCACCGAAGAATTGGTCGGCGCCCTCGATACCTTGAGCTATCGCTGCATGGTCCATACGATGTCTGGCCGGTGCAAGCAGTGGGACCCCGTGCTTCCTCATCTTTACTTCTTTCTGCCCCCAGGTAATCGCTTCGCCCCGGTGCCGGCTCCCGCTGCCGAGGTTGCCGGTCCAGAAGCCCCGGACAGCGTCCCTGTCGACGCAACTCCGGCGGTGGACGAACCCGCTGCGACCCAACCTCCCGGCCCACCTGGTGATGAAGTTCCCGCCAAACCGGATTCGCCGATTCTGCCATGACAGCCTTGCTTACGCCTGGCACTCGCTATCCCGCCCTGCTGGCGGCCCTCTCTTTTCCGGGCCTGCAGCGGCTACCCGCCTCCATCGGCCCTCAGCCTTCCCAGAGGGACATGGCATCCATCCTGGTAGCCATGGGCACCAGCCCTTCGTGTCAATGGAACCTGACCGCCGGTCCCTTGGCCACCGGGTCCTTGCCTCCCATCCTGTCTGGACTGTTAGATGAGCTGGAGGAGCAGCGCGAGAAGAATCGGGCAATCGCCCACCTGCTGCGCTGGGAAGATGGCGTCAGGGAAGGCTGCATGCTCTTGGCCAGGGCGGGGCTCCCCCACCCCATTGTCCTCAAGGGCGGAGCCGCCAAGTATACCCTCTACCCTCTGCCTCACTTGCGCACCAGCGCTGACCTCGATCTTCTATTGCCGCGGGAACAGGTGCCGGAGGCAGTGGAATTGATGGAGCGGGGCGGATTCCAACTCGTGGTGACGGATGTGCGTCGCCCCTACACGGCCCGGCACGGCCACCAGGTGATGCTCCGGCGGGGACACACCATTGTGGAGCTTCATCGTAGCATCGACAATCTGGCCCGGCCCTCACTCTCCTACGAGCGACTCCTGCTAGACTCAGTGCCCCTCCCCGACCTTCACCCGTGGCTGCGCGGGCCATCCCCGGTTGACTCTCTGCTGATCGCGGCAGCGCATGCGCTCAAGCACGGGCTGCTGGTCTCGCTGAGAGACCTTGTTGACATCCAATTGGCGCTGGAATCCTCGACCCTGGACGAGCCGCTGCTGCATCGGCGGGTGCGCGAGGCTGCGCTGGAACAAGCGCTCGCTTTTCTGGCTCTGCAAGCGGGCAGCCTTTCTGGCCGCTGGACCGCACGACACTCCAGCCTGGCCATGGCACTACCGTGGACTGGCGCTCTCTTCGGCGAATGGCGATATGGCGGTAACTCCCTGGGTGACGGTTTTCTACGGAAACTGCTGGCTCACCTGTTTTTGACCCCCGGCACCGCATCGACGCAACGGTTACTGACCCGGTTCATCCACCGCCGAGGCATGGATCTCATGGCTAGAGGACGTGGGGGCGCACCCTTGAGTAGATGAACTGGATTGATGCCTGGAGCAACGCAGTGACTGGCACGGCCAGCAGAATTCCCTTCATTCCGTACATCGCCTCCCCGGCAATGAGAACGAAGACCACCACGATGGGGTGAATGCGCGCCTGTCGCCCAATAATGTTGGGATTGAGGACATACGCCTCAACAAAGTGAATGCCCATGATCCACGCGAGAACCCCCACCGCATGGCCGAAGGATATGGTAAGGGCAACAAGAATCGCAGGGGCAGCGCTGATGATAGTGCCGAAAATGGGAATCAAACTCATGACGCCGGCCAGAATCCCCAATACCACTGCATATTCCGGAATGAAGATAAGAAAGCCGATAGTGGAGAGCACGCCGTTGACCAGGCAGATGATCAACTGGCCCCTGACGACCCCGGCCAGCCCCTCGTCCAGGCGAGTGCGCAGTTCATCAAAATCGGCCCGGAATCGGGCCGGGACATTGGTGCGTGCGGCGAAAACAAGTCGGGGGGCATCGATCATGGCAAAACCGCCCACCAGGAAGACCACCACCAATCCGACCAACGCGCTCATGATGCCCGAGATAAGCCCCTGAAAGAAGGTGAAAAAGCCGCCGAGCAAGGAGGCAGAAAACTCCTGAAGACCCTTGCGCATGGACGCCACCACCTGATGCTTCAGGTCGCTGAAACGATTGGCTTCCATGGGCTCATCTTTGGCGGCAATGGAATAAGTCTCCTGCCCAAGCTTACGGATCT
>CALGBT010000907.1 GCA_937884235.1 uncultured Pseudomonadota bacterium | reverse complement strand
TTGGCATCGTCGCAATCGACGGCCCCCGTCCCCACGCACAGACCACCCTCGCACTTGTCGAAGGGGGTGCACAGGTCGTTGTCATTGCAGGCGACGGCATTGTCAACGAAGAGACATCCCTTGGCAGCATCGCAGGAATCATCGGTGCACAGGTTGGAGTCGTTGCATACCAGCGCCGGCCCAGGTACGCAGACACTGTCGGCGCACATATCGCCCACGGTACAGACCGTGCCGTCGTCACAGGGAACCACGTTGGCGGTATGGACGCAACCGCTCTCAATGTCGCAACTGTCATCGGTGCAGGGATTGCTGTCGTCACAACCGACAAAAGCGGTAATGGCGCACAAACCTGCCTGGCAGTGGTCGCCAGTGGTGCACTCCGACCCGTCATCACAGGGACCGTTGTTGGGAATGAACTGGCAACCCGCCTCACCATCGCACTGGTCGTCGGTGCAGACATTGCCGTCGTTGCAGGGCAGCACCCCACCACCAATGCAGTCGCCCAGGTGACAGTGGTCTCCGGTGGTGCACAGGTCACCATCATTACAGGGAGCACTGTTAAGCAGGTGCGTACATCCCAACTTCAAATCACAGACATCGTCGGTGCAAAGATCCTCGTCGTTGCATGAGAGGGGGTTCCCTCCCCCGCACGTCCCATCCACACAAGCTTCGCCCACCGTGCAGGCATTGCCGTCGTCGCAAGCACCCTCATTGGCCGCAAAGACGCAGCCGTTGGCGGCACTACAGCTATCGTTAGTGCAAGGATTACCATCCTCACAAAGAAGCTCCTCCCCGGCCACGCAACCCGTGGCTGGACTGCACGTCTCCAGGCCGTTGCAAAGGTCGTCATCGCTACAGATGAGCATTGTCCCCGGTTGGCAACCCGTGGCATTGCTACACGTTTCCAGCCCATTGCAAGCATTGCCATCGTCGCAGACAACCGCGGCTCCGCCTCCACAACTGCCTTCACTGCAGCTATCGTTGGCGGTACAGGCATTGCCATCATTGCAGGGCTCGGCATTGGCCGTATGGATGCAACCGGACTCGGGGCTGCAAGCGTCATCGGTGCAGGGGTTGCCATCGTTGCAGTTGATGGCCCCACCACCCCCACAAAGTCCCTCTTCACAGGCGCTGGCCGCAGTGCAGGCATCGCCGTCGTCACAGAGCAACCCGTCGTTGGCCGGCAGGTGACTGCAGCTTCCACTTTCGGCAGCGCAATGCGGCTTCAAGCAGATGGCCCCCAGCCCTTCGGCGGGGGGGCAAGTGACCACGGTACCCGCCTCCACACGGCACTGGTATGGCAGCGTGGCCTTGTCGCAGAAGAGAGTGCCGTTGCAGAGGTCTCCATCCTCCAGGTCGGCACAGTCTGCGTCCTCCTGGCAGTCGCAGGAGACAGGCGTTCCCAGGCAATCCCCAGTCTGACACTGATCCCCAACGGTGCAGGGGTTATCATCGTCACAAGTACCTGCCACCGGCGGATACTTGCAACCACCAGTATCGGTGCAGACGTTTTCAGTGCAGGGGTTTTCGTCGTCGCACTGGACCGGATCGCCCACGCAGACCCCACCCTCGCAATGGTCCGCAACTGTACAAGCGTTGCCATCCGAGCAATCGCCACTTTCCAGGACTTCGTTTACGCAACCCTCCGCCCCGGCACACTTATCGCTCGTACAGGCGTTGCCATCATCGCAAAGCGGGAGGTACTCCCCTTCCACGAGATCGGGTTCATCGACTTCGCCATCACAGTCGTCGTCCACACCATTGCAGGATTCGGCACCAGGCGCGGGGGCATCGCAATCGGACAGACCACCCTCGACACAATGCCGTTTTCCCTCGCAACTTCCGAACTCATTGGCAACGACACAGTCGGTAGCCAGGCCCAGTACAACAGAGCTGTCCGTACAGGGACATTCACCGGTATCATTGACACATTGCTGCAAGGTCGCCCCGTCCACAGATTCGATTTCGGAGCAGGTAAAGCCCCAGGGGCAGTCGCCGTCAGACCCGCACGGACCGCCGCAGAAATCGCCGTTGTAGCCATAGTCCAAGCATGCGTCCTGGGCCCCGCCAGTGCTCGAGCAATCAGCATTGGCAGAACAGGGCCGGCAGAGATTGGCGTAGCTGGAAACACAGATATAGACCACGTCCGGGTCGGTGCCGGCCACCTGCTTACAGGACCACCCGGGAGGGCACTCCTCCTGGCAAGCCTGTGAGCAAACACTCTCGCCCAGGTGTTGCACGCACCAGCCGGACTGACAATCGCCGTTGTCGGCACACGAATCCAGAAAGCAACCTTCGCCCGGTTGACACTGCAGCGTGGAGTTGTCTGGCCCGGCATCAGCAACGTCGAATGAGAACAACAGGTCGGCCACGTCTGCCCGGATCGCGATGTCGAGGGGCACAACCAGCTCGGCGGCACCATCCATTACGACATCATGACCAGCATCGCCTGGCTGCTTCTCTGTCACCTCACCGGTGCCGCTGCAGGCCAGTAGCAGGAGAGTGCAGCAGATGACTCGCGTCTTACCATTCACGCTCAAACCTCATGGCAAAAGTTCGCACCACCTCGAATCGGCGGCCTACAGCGCCGCATCAAGGGTGGAGAGAGTTTACCGGCTGCGGGCTACTCAAAACCGGTACAAGTTCCAAAGGTGCCAAGGCAGCCGTTGTCGCTGGCGCACTTGGCACACTCTGAACTCTGAAATCCACCGATACACTGGTTCATGCAATACGTTGACGTGCACACTCCCATGGTGCCGAAACAGGCGCCACAGGCGCTGGTCAAACCGGCCCCCTCCACCATGCAATCGGAGGCGCACTCATCGCTGCCCTCACAAGTCAGGCCGCAAAACATCGCCTGCTCATAAAGAGTCTCTCCGCCCTCAATGATGGCAGTCATATCGCCGTCGTTGGTGCAGGCTCCGGAGACCACGCTGCCGACGTCACAGAGACCATCGACGCAAACATGGTCTTCCTGGCAGGTGCCACAGCTGCCGCCACATCCGTCGCTACCGCACTGGGCGCCGGTGCAGTCCGGGTAGCATTCCGTGGAGCAGAACTTCGTGTGATAGACCTCGGGATTGAAGACGCACGACCACTCATTGGGGCAATCTTCCACGCAGAAGGTGGAGCAGACATTGGTACCCTGCAGCCCTTCGATACAAAGGTCCGAATTGCACTCCCCGTTACTCTCACAGGCCCAGCCAAAGGACCCTTCACCGGGGCAACCGTTACAGTCACCGCTGCCGCACATATTGGCGCACTTGGCATTCCACTCAATGGCGCAGCATTCAGGGAGGATGCTGCAAACACAGGCCTCACAGAAGCAGTTCGGGCAGCCCGGCCCCCCGATGGATTCACAGCCATCGGCAGGATCATCCTGGGGTTCACAGACGAAATCGTCACATGACCAGCCCTCCGGGCAGTTGCCGCAGGACCCGCCACAGCCATTGTCCCCGCAATTCTTGTCGGTGCAATCTGGAGTGCAATCCATGGCGCAAATGCCCTCAGCGCAGAAGGGGGCCGCTCCCGGGCAAACGCCGCACTCCCCGCCACAACCATCCGTTCCGCATTCCTTGCCGGCGCAATCCGGGGCACAAGTCGAGTAGCAGGAAACACTCAAAGTAAAAGGCCCGGCACTATCGGCTTGCCCATCCACCATGAGGAAGTACTTCTTGCCTGCCTTGACATCCAATTCGGCGCGTTCGTCGTCGTAGGTCAAACACGAGTCAGGCTCACAGGATGCCTCGGTGATCAACAGATCGAGATCCGTGAAAGGGGAATAGAGATCCACGACGATGTGGTCGTCGGCAGTTGCAGTGAAGACATAGCCCACTTCCGGGCCGGACCCGAGATAGCCCTTGCAGGAGTAAGAGCTCATCCCGTTGTCATAGAGCTTGGTATCACCATCGACCTTGCCCCCACAAACGATGCCGTGGAGGAGTTCACACGACTGCAGCTCTTCGCACTGTCCAGCCCCGTTGCAACCTGAGCCTTCCTGGCAGGAGCCACAGTAGCCGCCGCATCCATCGGAGCCGCATTCTTTGCCGCCACAATCGGGAACACAAACAGCCTGGTCACCGGTGGCAACATCCTCCGGTTCCTTCTCCTCT
>CALGBT010000906.1 GCA_937884235.1 uncultured Pseudomonadota bacterium | reverse complement strand
CGGTGCGGCGGGCAATCCTACGGCGGACGGAATCGGGAATGTGACGTCGTTGCCCGCTCGCCGATGCTATGGCGAGATTCCTTCGGCGGCCCTGGTGGCCGCCTCAGTCAGATGTATGGGTGGTGCGCAAAGAGGCGGTTGCCGTTGATGGCGGAATATAGCGTCGTTACTACGTCAACTTCCGTTGCACAATCGTTACCAACGCAACGGTCGTCATGCGGTAGAGTGGTCGGCCCGCCCTAAAACCCCACAGCCGAACACCCTGCGCTCTCCTGCACAAGACGCTCTTCTGTCGTCAGGTGCAACGGCACGTACGGCCCGAAGCACTCCTCGTAGAAGGCTTTGGCGCTGGTGGCAATGGTCTCGGGGGAGGCGGCGCCCAGGCGCAGTGTCAGCTCGTTCAGGTAGTCCCAGCCCCGCGGGATGTTCGTTTCGTCGTCGGCAAAGGCCAGAGGATGAAGGATCGTCCGGGCCGCATAGAAGTTTGCCGTGCCGCTGCGCGAGTAGAGATGCGAAACGGTCGAAAGGAGGGAGAGGCGGACTGTCTCCGGAGCCTCTATGAATTGGGTCAAGCGGGCACGTGCCTCCAGCTCCACTGACCTCAGAAAATCCGGGTCATCGTCGGTGATTTGGACGCGCTCCTGCAGGCAACTGCCAGCCTCCACCTCGCCCCGGATGTCCAGTACATGTCGGGCCTCGTGAAACCCCACCGACCGAGTGATACCCTGAGCGATGGCAGCAAGGGCGGCGGTAGCCTCCGGGTTATCAAGCGCGTGGGAAACCCGGATGAGGGAGTCTTTGTCGGCATCAAGGAGCAGCTCTTCGCCCCGCTTATTGAGTTCGGTATTCTCCAGCAGAACCTGGGAGGCGAAGCTGCGCGGCCAGACCAGGCCGTCGGGCAGTTTCAGGTCTACTCCATGCTTGGCCGCCGCCTCTTCAGCCCGCCTGAAGATGCGCGCCCGCCGGGCGACGTTGCCGGCCACCGTCTTGATGGTTTCGTCATCGAGTCCGCTGAGGTTCTTCAATTCGAGGTGGACCAACTCCACGAGTACCTTGAAGGACCCTTTGAGGTGGTCCGGCACGCCCTTCTCAAAGCGTAGTTCGAAGGCGGCATCGGGGCGTCCAAAGCTGGGGAAGATGTAATCGGCAGCGAACTGCGTCGCAGTATCCTGGAGCACGAAAGCCACGGAGGTATCGTCCCTTCTGGCATAGCCGTGGGCGGCCCCCTGAGCGGGCAGGGAGTCGCGGCGGCGCACCACCAGCAGCTCCGCCTTACCCTCCTCTCCTTCGCCACCAGCAAAGCTGAGAGTGCCCAATACTTCGTAAACCAGGAGCATGGTGCCCATGAGATACTGGTTATCAAGGAGCCCCTCGAAGTTGTCCACCTCAAGATAGAAACGGGGTTCGAGTTCAGCGAGGACCTGGTTGACCGCAGCAACGGGCGAGCGGATGGCATCGGACGGGCTTTCTTCTGCTAGCAGCGTCATCTGGTTTTGCTTGCTCATGGTCTCGGTCAGGAGCGAGAAGGATTCCTTGAGTCTGGGTTCAACTTCGTCGACCCTGGCGATGAACTTGTCCGCCTTGTCGTTGAACAGTCCTTGCTTCTCTGCGGCCATGCCGGCATTGACGCGACTGGCGGAGCTGATGGTGTCAAACCAGGCCAGCTGCAGCTCGGCGAATTCCTCCGTGAGCAGCTTCTCCAGGGGCGCCGCTTCGGGTGGGGCGTAGGACGAA
This sequence comes from uncultured Pseudomonadota bacterium, assembly GCA_937884235.1. Classification (GTDB taxonomy): domain Bacteria; phylum Myxococcota_A; class UBA9042; order CAIXZC01; family CAIXZC01; genus CALGBT01. The sequence continues at coordinate 900 of CALGBT010000906.1, read as the reverse complement.
ATCCCGCTCGCCAGCCAACCACCGATGCCCAGCGCCAGCACAAGAATAGCGGCAGCCACGTATCTGGTCAGGCGGGCGCGCTGTTGCAGCCGATTCTCCAACATGTCCAGCTCAGTCTTTTCTTCCGGGGACAGTGTATCAAGCGTCATCGCAACCTCACCGAGTGTGTGCCTGTCCATCTTGCGCAGGTGACCCCCGGACGTCAAGCATGGCATGGCGGCACTGGCGAAGTCCCTTCTCCTTGCAGGTCTGCCGGACCTCTGGCACCATCGTCTGGTTCTATGGCGCTCCACGTAAGAGGTATTCATGAGCACTTTCTTCCCCGTTGCCATCCTGTTGCTGACCGCTTCTGCCGTGGGTTTTGCTCCACCCGAAGGTGCCGACGCCGTGGTCCCTTCGCTGGTCGAAAAGTTGAAGCAGGAGGGGTTGGGCAAGCAGCAGGCCATCGCGCTGCTGCAACGTATCGTCGCCGGGGGGCCGCGTCTGGCGGGGTCCCCGGGGGCAGCAAATGCGGTGGCGGTGACGCAGCAGATCATGGTGGAGATGGGGCTCGACAACGTGCACCTTGAGGCCGTGGAAGTTAAGCACTGGGTGCGAGGGAGCGAGTCGGCCTCTATCGTCGGGGGGGAGAAGCTGTCGGTAATGGCACTGGGCGGCAGCGTTGGCACCCCCGAGGGGGGAGTGGCCGGGGAGGTCATTGAGGTTCTCTCGCTAGAGGAATGTGACGCGCTGGGGGACCGCGCGAAAGGGCGGATCATCTTCTTCAATCGGCCCATGGACCCGACCCACTACGATACCTTTAACGCCTATGGCGGGGCGGCGGACCAGCGGGTCCACGCAGCCTCCCGGGCCGCGGCGGTAGGGGCGGTGGCGGTGGTGGTGCGCTCCCTGCCCATGCGC
>CALGBT010000905.1 GCA_937884235.1 uncultured Pseudomonadota bacterium | reverse complement strand
AACCCATTTCTGCCCCCGCGCAAGCAGCCTTGGGTGACGAGCGCCCCGTTTTCGTTCCGGGCGCACCTGCTCAAGTCGATTCCCGACGCCGAGTTTCTGGATGACACGGGGGAGTGGTTTCGGTGCGCTTGCGATCAGGCTATTGTTCTGCCCGTGCTTGAGAGAACGACCCGGCGGAAACACATCGAAGAGGTGCTCTACGTCTACAACCGCTCCAATCCCAACAGCAATGACCAGCAAGGCCGACGCAGAAATCCCCTTGTGAGCGAAGCCCAGGCGCAGGCCTCGAAGGTTCTCTATTCCCGTCCGGCCGCCGTGCCCCCTTGGGATGCCGGTTTCTTCAAAGCGCACAGGTTCGACTTCGTCCATGCAGCCATGGCCAGCGCACAGCGATTCGGGGGCGACGCCGCCCGCCGAATCGCCCAGACCGAACTGGCCCGCCTCGATGCCCAATATGGCCGAAACGCTTAATCCGCACAGCCAAAACGCTTACCGTGGGCGGTCGATTCGGCTAGTAGGACGGCCGGAACGCGCTGGTCAAAATGCGCGTTTCGCCAATAGTCCATCCCCATGGCCTCAGGCATGATCGAATGATGACCATGGAGGCCAATTGACCCAACGCTACCCACTCGTCACTGCGTGTCTCATCGCCCGCAACGAAGAGGCGATGATTGGGGAGTGCCTGGTCGCACTGCAACGCCTCGCCGAAGAGATCATCGTGGGCGACACCGGATCGACGGACCGGACAGCAGCAATTGCCAGGGAGCATGGTGCTTCGGTTATCGACGTGCCATAGACCGACGATTTTGCGGCGGCACGTAACACTGTCTTGGACAAGGCGACCGGTCAATGGGTCCTTGTCGCCGATTGTGACGAGGTTTTGAAGCCCGAGGGCATCCCCGATGCTTTGCATCACCTGGCCACCGATGACCTGCCGCCGGCGCTGCTTGTGAAGATCCTCAATCACTACCCGGGTGGTCGGGTCATGGAGATGGTGGCCCCGAGGCTCTTTTCACGGGCTGCGGGGTTCCGGTATGTGCATGCTATCCACGAGCAATTGGATGCCGACGGCGCGGATGCGGCACGAAGCACCCTCGTCCTCGACCATTGCGGCTACCTGCCAGAAGGTGCATGTGAGGCCAAGGAGCGCCGCAACCTGCACATCGCCCTGAAGATGCCCGATTCACCCCACAAGCACCACTGCGTTGCCCGCTCAGCTCTGGCCCTCAAGGAGTGGTCCCGGGCCATCGACGCAGGTCGCAAGCTTGTCAACAGTGACTGCGGACCGATGTTGCTGGTGGAGGGCTGCGCCATGGGCGGTGGGGCAGCTCTGGCCATCAACGACCGGGTATCCTTCGAAACCTTCGTAGCGTTGGCCAAAACGGTGTCGACCGATGCCCCCGACATTCGGTGGTTGGAATTGCTTGATGCCGGCCAGAACTATCTGCGCAGCTTAGAAGAGCACGGTCTGGACACTCCGGGCGAGTATCTCAGGGCACCGGTATTCAGACATGACCCCCAGGCCGTCAATGCGCTGCTGGGTCACAAACGAAATGAACTGCGACCAATCAACTCACATGACAACACGGAACCTCCGGCATCGTCCAATGCCGGTTCACCAGAGGAGGAAGCATGTCTGGGATAGTGGATGTACAGGATTGGATGACCATGTGGGGGGACTACAACGTCTACTCCGAGATCGAGCAGTTGATTGAGGAGTCCATTGATACGTCCGGGTCCTCCAACGGCATTGCGATTCTTGAGACCCTGGGAATAGAGAATTGCACGGTCTACCTGGAGGGGTCAGACGATGGCCAGACGTTTGTGACAATCACGTCGACAGGCACCGACGAGGACCAGAAGCAGGTTTACCTCAACGCGTCGGCCAACTTCGGCTCGGCGACCCGTCTTTACAAGCACCTGCGCTGGCGTCTGGCCAACGTAAGTGCCACCTACTACGCGACCTTCCGCGTGCGAGTGATTCTAACCTCGGCTCGTGACGGCAGCCGCCGCATGGTGACGGGTTGCAAGGGCTGCCAGTCCGGTGCGATTCACCGTACGCCGTCGGGCATCATCACTTTCCAGCGCTGGCTCTGTCTGGAGGGCAAGGGGACCTCCACGCCATTCGAATACCCCATTCAGCCCATCGGTCAGTGGCTCGACACCGCGGGCCTACCGACCTACCACGTCGTCCAGGAGCTATCCTATGTGAGCAACGCTGACCTCATCCTTGAATCGTCGCCTTTCCCCGAGGAGGCCGATGATCTCTGGACGGAGCTATTTGCCACCCGCACGGCCGGAAAGAAGCAATACTACGTGTCCAATGAGACCGACAGCAGCGGTCTTGCCGGCAGTACGGGTATGGCTGCCGGCGGCGGCTATCTGCGCTGGCGCGTCCAGCCAGTGACTGTCGCCAGCGCGTGGACGGTATGCTTCCGCATCGACATCGTACCGGGCACCCAGGTGGAAGGACGCCCGGTACACCCACGCCAACCCACAGGCGCGTCTACCCTCACCCACAACCGACGATAGGAGAGGACCATGCCAAAGACAATCGCCATGCAAGAACTGTTGAGTCTCATCGGCACCACCGGCTCCACAACCGCGGTGATCCAGCCGACTCCGGGATGGGTGGATGGACAGCAAAGCAAGGAAGCCATCTTCGATGTTCAAATCCTTCAGGGACATACCAATGTCACTCTGGCTTTGGAGACGGCCACGGCGGGCCAGGGGCCATGGCGGGAGGTCGCGGTGTTCGATACGCAGTCGATTACGCAGACTGCGGTCTACGCGACGTCGTGCGAAGGCGGTGCCGTGCAGTTTGAGCGCTTCCTGCGCTGGAAGCTCGACCGCACCAACGTCGCTACAACCCCTTGGAAGACGTGTTTCAAGATTTGCGTGACGTTGAAATGAAACGACGCCAGTTGGGACTGTCCAGTGAGTACGGTTTGGGGAGGAAGACATGGTAGACAATTGGTTGCCAACCCCCAGTTGCGACTATTGGGAAGAGTGCTACGCACTATCTGCTCAGATACAGCACATATTGGTCGCCAAGTGGGAAACAACATGGAATTCCGAGGAGGAGAATCTTGGACTTGGTAAGCCGATGTTTGTCAACGCCGGCAAGATCATAAAACCCCCGTCAAGGGAAGGTGCGGCCAATCAGGCGTTCGAGCGACTTTGCTGCCTTGTCAACGACTTTGAGACGAACATATTCCTGTTCGACGCCTCTGTATATGGCTACTGGGGAGCGAAGGCCGTTTACCGTCTCCCCCCAGCAACAGGGTGGTGGCAACACCTCATTAAGGGACAACTCAAGATAATCCTCACCGCCCTCAAGGGCCAGTATGTGACTCCTTTCGTACTCCTGCCAATCGGCTGGCAAACCGAAGCGGACTACGAGGCCGGATTCCCTACCGAATTTACGGGCACACTCACTACGTTCGTCAAACCGCAGGCAGCCCGAAAGCAGATGAGTCATCTGCCTTACGTGATATGCGCTCTTTATGCGGTGTATCTACTATGGGCCATGGCACCTCAGGACGATCAGGTCTGCAATGGCGTGGCCGGGACCTCCCTTTCTTTTTGTGGCAGCAGTCAAGAAATGCTCGAATCTACCAACGCGAGATTCATCGTCGACCTTGATTCGAACAAATGGAACGGTCTAAATTTCTGGTTCGGCAACTTCTATGTCGGTTGCTAGTAGCGCCGTCACGCTTCCAACTGCGGAACTCGGGCTCGGGAAGGCCGGCTGAGAACTCACCGGAGTATTTTTTTGGGGGGGGCACCAGCATATCTAGGTGTAATCGATATGAAGTGTATCAAGACTTGGGAAGTAGGGGCCAAACTGCTGTTGCAACGCCTGCAAGCGAAGAGGGTTCTTCGAACAGGCACTAACGGAGGTAAGTCATGTGGCGAGGCAAAGGAGAGAAGCAATACTTGGGTGTTCCAATCGGGTATGGACCTAGCGAAGAAGGAGGACTTCCTGGATGCGGGAACAATCCGTTGGAGCTTGACCCAGGGCTAGAGATACCGCATTTGGAGGATATCGTTCTCAAATGGCATACATTTACAGCTGGAGCAGGGCAGTCAGTTCAACCTCCGTCCTCTTCCGCGGGTTGCTGCGTCGGAATCGGGTGTAGTTCCCTATTTGCAAATACGCCAGAAGAAGCTCTTGCCTGCGCTATCGCTGTTCTTGATTGCTTGGCAAATAACTATCAAAACAACCTCGGGCAACTACACGTCATTGCGATGTCGCAGCTCGGACCATATCTCATCACAGGCGGCTCCCTGTGCTGGTGGCTCGACAAGCATTGGATGCCTGACCCTCCGAATGCCATCCCTATCTTGTTCTTCGTTAGGGATTCTGACGGAGAAGCCATTTCTCCGTTCAAGAAGATGCTTCTGGTCATTGGGGAACCCTACGACGCGAGTGCGGCGTCAGCCGAGGAATGCAAGGAGAAGCTGCATATGTTCTTGATAAAAGCCACTCCGGTCATCCCTGTCTTGGGCGCGAGCTACTATCAATGGGCCGCAGAGAACGGCAGGTGCGGAACTTAGCAGCCCCATCTACAGTTCGAGAGGGCAGGTGGTGCGATACGACTCGTCACAGCTGGTGCCCAGAGCTCCCTCGCCGCCTTTGGCGGCCGCGGGATGACAGGGTTCGGGTGGTGAGCAGTGTCGTCTCCCCCCGCCGGGGGGAGCAGTCCCCGCCAGGGGACGAGGGGGGGCCGCACTGCGGAAGCCGGGTCCTTACTGCGTTCCCCAACGTCAACAGCAACCGCCTCTTCACGCGTCTGTGACGAAACTCAATCGGGAACGACAGAACATCTCTGGAGTCAACCCGTAGACGAGTTGCTACTGGAGGTGACGGTGATGGCAACGACAGGCAAGAGCGGCGCAAGTGATTCGCACAACGAGTGGATGTGGTGCCTTTACTGCCAAAGAGTCTTTTTGGCAGAGGACCTGATTGAAGACTGGCACGGGGAAGAACACAGTTGCCCCTTCTGCGGCTCCTGCGGACTGGATGTTGACATCTACCGCTGGGATACCTGGCTGCAGCGCTATCCACGACTTCTGGCGCACTGGCCTCGAACGGTTGCCCACTTCCAAAGCGGTATGCGACTCCCCCTGCAGGGCTCCCTGTCCACCTGACGGTCTGCCCCGAATTCTTCGGAACACTCAACCATCTGCAAGTGCAAATCAAATGACAGGGAGGCCTTTTCTTTCGCACTCTCCTGAATTTGATTTAACCATCGCCACGACCACGGCATAATAGCGTTGATGAGTCTGGTAAAGACAACCGCAGCTGCCTCCCGGCAAAGCGCTGACGAATTGGCCCTGACGACTCGGGAGGAGGATTTGTTGGCCCGCGTCAAGGAAGGCGATGGGAAGGCCTTTGGGCAACTGGTGGCCCCCCATCTTGGGGTCCTCTTCAGGGTTGCCTCCCGCACGACGCGGGATGCCGCGCTGGCCGAGGATGCCGTTCAGGAGACACTGGTCATCGCCCATCGCCAAATCGGCCGGTACCGCCCCGGCACGTCGCTGCGGGCCTATCTCGCGGCCATCGCCATCCGGCGATCGCTGACGCTGATGCGGAGCGAGGTGCGGCGCCGGACTCGAGAGCAACATGCCTGGCACCCTGGAGACAGCGCCTCCGCTGAAGAAACCGTTACCGCTGATCACCAGCGCCGACGCCTGGCAGAAGGGTTGGCGAAACTACCGGCCAAACGGCGAGAGGCTGTCATCATGAGACTGGATACGGGGCTGACCCACGGTGAGATTGCCACCGCCCTGGGAAGCACAGAGCGCTCGGTGCGAGTTTTGGTACACCTGGGACTCAAAGAACTCAAAGGGCACCTGGAGAATGACCATGACAGATGAACGGGACAAACGCGAACTACAGGAGCTTGAGGCCGAATTTGGCGAACTGTTTGCGGCCACCAGGCAAGAACCGACAGCAAACCAACTAATGGCCATGCGCCAGCGAGCTGAAGCTGTAGGAGAGAAACGCGGCGTCACCTCCTGGTGGCAGTCGCTGCGCTGGATGGGAGCTGGCGCAATTGCTACTGCTGCCGCGCTCCTCGCCCTGGCCCTCTTCCAACAGCCGACTCCGACAACGAAAGAATTGGTTGCCAGCAATGGTATCCACAGCGCGGACATTCTCGCTACCGAGCCCGACGCTGCGGCCCTGCTCTCCGGGCCTGGCACAGTCGAGGAAGCCCTGGCTGCGGACTTCTGGTTTACCGAGGAGAACGAGTGGGCAAGCACCACCTCCTTTGACCTCTTCTACGGTCCCATGCCCGGTGACGACCCGGCAGAATGGGATGGACTTTATGACCATCTGTTGGCCCAGAACATGGCCGAAGAAATGGGATTTTAACTTGTGCGCTGCAGGTGGCATCTGACATGTGATTGCTCAAGCGGCCCACCCCGACGGTGGCGCGAACCTGACACAATGGAGGCTCAAATGAAGACTATGATCAGACTGACGTTGGTAGCTTTGGTACTGGGACTGGCCCTTCCCGCACAAGCCCAGTTCGGCCCACATGGTAAGGGTCGAGGCGGCCCCCCTTCGCCGGAAAAGATGGAGAAGATGAAGGAGTTTCGCGCCAAAGCACTGCGGGAAACCGTCGGTCTGGACGAAGCCAAGGCAGCTGAGGTAGAAAAGGCGATGGACGCCTTCCACCAACGCCGCTTCGAGCTGCACCAGACCATGCGCGACAACATGAAGAACCTCAAGGCGCTCCTCAAAGAGGACTCAAATGATCAGGAGGCCTACGCCAACGCCCTGGAGACACTGCACGCAACCCAGGAGGAGATGCAGAAGCTCCACGGCGAGCAGATGGCCGCATTCAAGGATATCCTGACCCCCAAGGAAGCGGCCAGGATGCTGGTAACCATGAAACGCTTCATGGGCAAAGCAAAGAACTTCAAGCACGGCAAGGGCGGTCGCGGCATGGGCCCCCCCGACGACCTGGACGGACCTCCCGGCTGGGACGAAGGTGACGCCGAGTAGTTCGTTCTCCCCAACTTCTGCCCCAAGCATCCAATTGATTTCACTCCCGCCCCCACAATCAGCTGGCCCAGAATCGTCGTATGAGTTAGAATCCTTGAGGAATGACACGAAACACTGGTCTTTATCGGAATCTTCTGCGAACAGATTCGCAGAGCGATTCGATGCATCGGGAGGTTACTTATGCGCGCATACTTGAGGCCAAACTGGCTGGTCACATTCACCACTCTGTCGTTTCTTCTCTCTGTTGCCTGTGGCGGGGGCGAGAGCTCTCCGGTGCTCCAGGCCGACAGCACTGACTTGACTGCTGGCGAGATCGCCGACGGCACCACCTTCATCGACAACGCGGAACCGGACGTTGTCGTGCCAGATGTACCGGTGGAGCCGGAGATCGACCTGTTCATCCCCCCGGACGAGAATACCCCCCTGGCGGTCTTCGGCGATCCCTGCATGGCCGATGAAGATTGCGAAACCGAGATCTGTGTGCACGGGGAGTGTTCCCTATACTGTGTCGAGGAATGCCCGGACGGATACTTCTGCGCCAATTACACCTCTGCACCTGAGTCCTTCTTCGTCTGCATGCCCGTGGCTCTAACCTCCTGCTTACCCTGCTCCGGGGACGCTGATTGTCAGCCCTATGTCGGGCTGAATGCCTACTGCATTGACTACGGCATCGAAGGAGACTTCTGCGGCATCGGCTGCAACGAGGACGCCGATTGTGGCAACGGCTATAGCTGCCTCTCCACCACCTCCCTCGATGGCGAAGAGGTCTCGGTGTGCAAGCGCAAAACCGGCGTCTGCAACTGTAGCAACTACGCCATCGAAACAGGCATCAGTTCAGTTTGCCTCATCGGCAATGAGATTGGTTCCTGCGTGGGTGAACGCTACTGCACGGAAGAAGGCCTCATCGAGTGCCAGGGTGAAGCTGCAACCGAAGAGGTCTGCGACGGCCTCGACAACGACTGCGATGGAGTGGTAGACGACAAGATCGCAGCTGCCGACTGTTCCGTGGAAAACGATATCGGAGTCTGTTCCGGGAAACTCGTTTGCGTTGATGGGGAAGAACTCTGCGACGCATTGATTCCCACCGAGGAGCTGTGCGACAAGGTGGACAACAACTGCGATGGCGAAGTTGACGAGGGATTCACCGATGACAACGGTAACGGCATCCTCGACTGCCTCGAAGGCGATAGCGACGAGGATGGTGTTGTTGATGCGGACGACAACTGTATCGACGTGCCAAACGCTGACCAGACGAATTCCGACAACGACGGTGATGGCGATGCCTGCGACACCGACGACGACAACGACGGTGCCCTCGATGAGGTCGACTGTATGCCGCTCAATCCGCAAGTCTCCCCCGATGTCGAAGAACAGTGCAATGGGATGGACGACAACTGCAACGGTGAAACCGACGAAGGCTACCTCGACAGCAACAACGACGGCACCAAGGACTGCATGGAGCCGGATAGCGATGGCGACGCGGTCTTTGACTACGAGGACAACTGCCCCAACAAAGCCAACCCTTCTCAGCAGGACTACGACCAGGACGGTGCTGGCGACAAGTGTGATGACGACGACGATGCCGACGGAACACCGGACGTCGATGACTGCGCTCCCCTGGACGCCAGCATCTACCCCGGGGCTGAAGAACTCTGCAACGGCAAGGACGACGACTGTAACGGCGAGGTAGATGAGGGCTTTGCCGACGACAACGGCAACGGCGAAG
>CALGBT010000904.1 GCA_937884235.1 uncultured Pseudomonadota bacterium | reverse complement strand
ACTCCGTCGTCTGGGTTTGCATCAACTGTGGCTACGTCCATGAGTCCACTGACGCCCTGGGCACCTGCCCGGCCTGTCTCCACCCGCAGTCCTACTTCGAACTTTTGGGCGAGAACTACTAGCCACTGCTGTTCTGCCTGCCAGTAGAGCACTAGCTAGAACAACTATAGAGAGGTCACTTGGGCCTCCCTGAGCACTGCGATTTGTGTCAAAATCCACTTGACGCGCTGGCCTAGCGGGGTGCGGTGGTGTATTATCGCCACAGGTACTCGCAATCAAAGAGGTGTCGTCCATGAAATTCTTTCGTCTGGCTATCGCGCTAACCACCCTCGTCGCCGCTTGCAGTGGCGGTGAAGTATCACTGGTCACCAAGACTGACGTTCCGGATGTCGGCACTTTCGATCTCTCCGTGACCCCCGAAATCGTTCCCCCAGATGTCGCCCTGGATGTCGCGACTGACACTGGTCTGGACCTACGGTTTGAGGCTGAAATCGATGCCGCCGAGGTGGTCCCTGAATGTCAGCCCGGGGACGGTTGCTTCCTCGATTCCTGTAGCGACAACGAGCAGTGCCTCTCCGGTTTCTGCCTGGAGCACATGGGGGCAGGGGCCTGCACCGTCTCGTGCATCGAGGAATGCCCCGCCGGGTGGCACTGTCAGGAGCTCCAGACCGGCAGCCCCGACCTTCTCTTCGTCTGCGTTTCCGACTTTCCCAATCTCTGCAAACCCTGCCATCAGGCAGAGAGCTGCACCAGCGTTGCGGGCGTCGATGACCTCTGCGTGGACTATGGCGTTGAGGGGAGTTTCTGCGGCGGGCAATGCGCACCCGATGGGGAGGACGGGCCCGCCTGTCCCCCCGGCTTCGGCTGCCAGGAGCGTCTCTCCGTGGACGGTCTCAGTGCTTTCCAATGTGTGCCCGAGAGTGGCACCTGTGAGTGTACGCAGAAATCCATTGAGCTGATGCTCTGGACCTCTTGTGAAGCGACCAACGAGGACGGCACTTGCATGGGTAAGCGGGTCTGCACCGAGGCCGGGTTCTCCCCGTGTGATGCCCCCATGCCCAGCGCAGAAACGTGCAATGGTATCGACGATGACTGTGACGGAGATATTGATGAACCCACTGCTGTGGGTGGCGATCTCGTGAACCTTTGTGACGATGGCAACGACTGTACCGAAGATGTATGTGACCTCGTCGCAGGCTGCTCCAATGAGCCCTTGGATGGTACCCAATGCGGTGACGACAATCCTTGTACAGTAGCGGACCACTGCGCTGCCGGCGTCTGCGAGGGTACCCCCGCCATCTGCGACGATAATGACCCCTGCACCGACGATTCCTGCGGCATTGATGGGGGCTGCATCTTCTCTGACAACGCCGCCGACTGTGACGATGGCGACCCGTGTACTGTGGCTGATGAGTGCACTGCCGGGAAGTGCAAGGGCGTTGCCGTCAGCTGCGATTGCGCCCAGAATGGTGACTGCGCCGTCCTCGAAGATGGTGATAAGTGCAATGGGACCCTCTTCTGCAACACTGAGTCCCTTCCCTACCAATGCGCTGTAGTCACCGAGAGCGTGGTGCAATGCGCCGACCCCACGGGTCCCGATGCTGCCTGCCTCCAGACCTCCTGCGACCCCATCACGGGCGAGTGTTCCCTGATCCCGGACAACCAGGGTTTTGCCTGTGACGATGGCAATGCCTGCACCGTCGGTGACCTCTGCGTCGAAGGTGTCTGTCTGGCCGGAGTCTCGGCCAACTGTAACGACGGCAATCTTTGCACTGATGACAGCTGCGACCCTGACGCTGGCTGCCAGTACCTGGACAACGCAGTTCCTTGCCAGGACGGCAACGTCTGCACCCTCGCCGATATCTGCCAGGCCGGCGCGTGTACCCCCGGTACTCCCAAGGACTGCAATGATGGCAATGTTTGCACAGACGACGGTTGTGACTCCGTTTCGGGCTGCAACTATAGCCCCAACGCCTCCCTTTGCGACGACGCCAATGCCTGCACCACTGCTGACCATTGTGTCGCGGGAATCTGCGTCGGCACGGGGTCTCTCCAGTGCGACGATGATAATGCCTGCACCAAGGACCTCTGCTTGTTGGATGGCGGATGTGCCCATGAGAACATCGACGGTGGCTGCTCGGATGGCAACCCATGCACCCTCGATGACTCCTGCCAGGGCGGCATCTGTGTGGCCGGGCCAGTCATGGCCTGCAATGACGGCAACCCTTGTACGGTGGACGGCTGCAAGAAAGGAAAGTGCGTCTCCGAGCCTCAGGAAGCACCTTGCGACGACGGTAACGCTTGCACCGATGGCGATTCCTGTGTCAATGGCAGCTGTCAGTCAACTGGGCCCCTCGATTGTGACGACGGCAACGGCTGCACCACGGACTACTGCACTCCACTGGAAGGTTGCCAACACCTGAACAACGCTGCGCCCTGCGACGACGCCGATGCCTGCACCCTGGTGGACCATTGTCAGGACGGGAGTTGTCACGGTGGCGGAGCAGCCGACTGCGACGATGATAACCCGTGCACCGGAGACAGCTGCGACCCGGAGGCAGGATGCCTGAACACAGCTCTGGACGTGGAGTGCGACGACCAGGATGCCTGCACCATTGGTGACTGGTGCGTGGAGGGGAGCTGTCAGGCCGGTGGAGATTCGCTGGACTGCGACGATCTCAACTCCTGTACCGACGACGATTGCGGCGCCAATGCCGGCTGCATCCATCTGCCCAACAATCTCGCCTGCGATGACGGCAGCGCTTGCACCGTGGGTGACTCCTGCCAGGCCGGAATCTGCGTGGCGGGCAATGGCAATCTGGCCTGCGACGACAAGGTACTCTGTACTACTGACAGCTGCGACGCGGATCTGGGGTGCGTCCATACTCTGGTCGAACCTTGCTGCGGCAATAACATCATTGAGCCCCCGGAGGAGTGCGACGACGGCAACTACGACAACGGAGATCAGTGCACCGCGGTTTGTCAGATATCCACCTGCGATGATGGTCTGCTCAACGGTGGGGAGACTGACAAAGATTGCGGTGGCCCCTGTGACCCCTGCGCCGATGGTGCGAAATGCGGGGACGGTGCGGACTGCAGCAGTCTCGTTTGCACTGATGAAGTGTGTCAGACCCCCACCTGTGATGACGAAGTCCAGAACGGCCCCGAGACCGGCATCGACTGCGGCGGTGGATGCCTCGGATGTCCCGACGGCGCAGCCTGCGCTGACGATGTCGATTGCGAATCGGAGGTTTGCGACGGAGAGGTTTGTCAGGTGCCGACGTGTGACGATGGAGTAGAGAACGGCCCGGAAACCGGTCTCGACTGTGGCGGAGGCTGTGAAGGCTGCGAAGACGGTTCTGCCTGTGTGGAAGATTCAGACTGTGCATCCCTTAATTGCACGGACGGGGTTTGCCAGGCTCCCACCTGTGACGACCTGATCATGAACGGTGCGGAGACCGACATTGATTGCGGCGGCAGCTGCGAGCTCTGTGGCGAGGGCGAGGGCTGCCTACTCGATGCTGATTGCCTCCTGGCGGGCCTCTGTGTCGCGGGCAAATGCAGCCTCTGGGGTACAGGCAAGGACGGTCCCCTCAGCGTGGATAGCGGCACGACAACGATTAACTCCGATGGCACCAGGGTTAACGGCGCTGCCGACGGAAGCACCCTCACTGCCCTTGACGGTACCAGCGGTTTGACGGCCGGCACTACTATCATTGTCCATCAGGCCACCGGCAACGGGGCCGGGATCTGGGAAATAGTCCGGATTGCCAGCGTGGACGGTTCTACTATCAATCTGACTCGCTCCCTCGGTGCGTCCTACACCACCTCAGGCAGTACCGTCGCCCAAGCCGTGCGTGTCCACGAATACACGACGGCGACTGTCTCCGGTGGAACCCTTACCGTCCCCGACTGGAATGGTTCTACGGGTGGGATCATGGCGATCTACGCCAGTGAGGCCGTGGTCTTCGAGGGTGGTGCCGTGCAACTGAGCGGCAAGGGCTTCCGGGGCCAGAGCCACGGCTGCCTGTACCGCTGCGCTGACGGTTACTCTGGCGAGGCCCCCACTGGTCCCATGGGCACCGGTACGTCCCCG
>CALGBT010000903.1 GCA_937884235.1 uncultured Pseudomonadota bacterium | reverse complement strand
TGCATAGCCATCGCCAACCTGCGCCAGCGTCTCCAGCAGCACGGCCAGATTGTCATCGGTGCGGCGGACCAGGATGTCCACATCTTCGGTCATGCGCACAAAGCCGTTCATGGCGCAGGCCAGACCGCCCACTGTCACAAACTCAAGTCCCGATTCAGCGAGGTCGACCAACAACTTTGCGTATGTGTTTTCCATCCTCTTCCTTCGCCTGGGACAGCCCCAGTTCCCTGGCCAGTTCGCGCAGTATCCAGACTCGGTCCAACGGGTCCGCTGACCCACTCCGGCCGACGCTCCTGCGAATCCGTTTACCTTCTCTTTCCATGGTTCCCCCTGCCGTGCCGATGGTACCATGCCAAATTTCCCGTTCCAAACAAAAGCGGCCCACCCATTCCAGGTCGTTGCTCCGTCACCCCTCGCAGCACCAACCATCAACCCAGTCCCCACCCACGGTCGCCAGCGCAGAGAAAACGCTCCCGCGGTCATCCTGTGCGACCGAGCAACTGCCCCGGCGGTACGCAATGCCTTACCCGAGGGAGGCGCAGGATCTCCGGGCACCAGATGTGCCGAGTCGTATCGCACCACCCAGCTGTTGCCGTGTTCCGTTGCTCCGGCCTCCGGCAGTGCGCGCTTGGCGACGGCACATCGCACCACGCAGGCTCGGGTGGACCACGCTGGACCACACTGGACCACGCTGGACGGAGTGGGCGGCAAGACGTGCGCGAGCATGGCGAGGATGGGTGGGATGTGCCGGAGACGGTGGACAAACACTACGTCAGCTGCAACAAATGAGAATCCTGGCTGCTTGACCAGAATCACCGGTACCCCTATAATATCAGCAGCTTATCATTCTACAAAGGGGACACGGTGTTCACATGAACACACCAATTGTCTTACGCATGGTATGCCTCGCGCTGGTGATCACGGCATGCAACTCGTCAGGTGGACAGGGTTCGGGGGACGTTCTTCATGAGGACGTATCGGCCCCCGAAGTGAGACAGCAGGATGCCAGCGTTGAGGCAGAGATCGCTTTTGGGCCCTGCGAAGGTCCGGGGTATACCGAACAGCACTGCCGAGTCGTCACATCTAATGACAACGACGAGGGGGCCGAGTACATCTATGAAGACCGCCATTTCTACGCGGAGGGTTTGCTCACTACCGTGGAGGGATGGCGTATCGAACCTGAGGAGAAGCTGTTGCGCACGACGCTGTACGAGTACAACAAAGCGGGACAACTCATGAAGCAGACGCTGCAAGACAGCGCGTGGGACAGCGAGATCATGACCGAGTATGCTTATGACGGTCAGGGCCGCTTGCTGGAAGAGTCCTCGTATTCCAGCAATGAAGTCTGGATGTCGACAGTCGCCTGGGAATACGGGAATGGATGGATTCGCATGGTCACTACTTACCCGGAGGGCTCCCCCTATCTGCATGACGAGGCAATTACCTACTACCTCGATGCAGATGGCGAGGTCACTCACATTGAATTTGACGAAGACGACGATGGCACCATCGACTCGACGTGCGTGAATAGCTGGTCAGACGGCGGCAATCTGTTGACCACATCGTGCGACCCCATGTGGTACGGCTCGACAGCCGAGATGATCTCCCAATACGAGGATGGCCTGCTCATATCGATGGAAGTGTTCTACGAGGACGGGACCTTGCTAGTCTCGAGTATGTGGACATATGATGCCTGTCGACGGCAGAGCCAGATGGACTTCACGGCGACGTACACGGTGACCGAAGCGTACTACTATGACTGCGATTGGTGATTGTGGGCTCCGCTCCTTAACGGTCCGATCTGTCCGAACCCGAGCCCCGGTCCGAGCCTCTCGGCAGTTCGCACCACCCATCCCCCGGGCAGTACGGCGCTTGGCGGCGACGACGTTGACGCAGTGTTGGTCCGCCGTCGCCTTGCGGTGCGGCGGGCAATCCTACGGCGGACGGAATTGGGGATGTGACGTTGTTGCCCGCTCGCCGAGGCTATGGCGAGATTCCTTCGGCGGCCCGGCAGGCCGCCGCAGTCAGATGAATGGGTGGTGCCTGGAGATGTGGTTGCCCGCGTTGACGGTCACAATTCGGTCACAAACAGTCCCAATCACGTGGTTCTTGACATGGTGCTGAGTAGAGGATATACAGTCACAGTCTTAGTTTCGGGCGAATAGCTCAGTTGGGAGAGCATCGGCCTTACAATGCAACCAGAGGCCGAACCGAGAACCCAGTAAACAGGCCGCTCTCCCGCTCCCCAGGCCACTTTCCGCCCCATCCCACACTTGCCCAACTTTGCTCTGTTTTGCGCCTCTTTGCCGGACTTGTGGTCACAATTTGGTCACAATCGGAGCCGGAACGGCCATCGGCCGCTTGGCAATCAGAGCAATTCGTCAGACCTCGTTCCTAGTAGTATTCGCCGTTGCGGCGCGCCATACTAATCTGTCCTACCGATACCCAGTTGTTGAGAGCCTCATCCCTCCAGGATAGCCGTATCCGACATCATTATCATATCCGTAGACAATGATGCCGACCGGTTTGTCAGACCAGAGACGGTGAACGCCGTCCGGCACTTGAAGCCTGACAACCCCGAAGCCACTCATTCCGACTGGGACTAGGGCGGCGAGATCCAACTGCTCGTCATCGAGCACAATCATCCCGGTATTGAGCGGGGCGATAACATTGACGTAGTCTTGAAGGTAGGCGGCCGGTGTTAGGAAGACGTATGTATCCATGAACTGGTCCGGGGCTACGGCCAGGATCATAGCGGTGTCCCCAATTGGTGCGCAGAGGCTTTGTTCATTGTAGGTCTCACAGGCTGTTCCCGTCGGGCACTGCGATGCGTTGGAGCAGTCCGGACCGATGCATTGCGCGTGCCAGGAATCATAAGTGAATGGAGCGGGGCAACTGCCACCCAGTATCTCATAGGCGGATGCCAGGTACTGCGCGACCTGAATTGGCTTAGTAGCACTGATCTCGATATCAACGCTTGTCTGGAAGTGATAGAAGTCTCCGGCATTCAGCGTCGGCACCTCGGCAATGCTCGGTGTGAGAATGACCTCAGTGCCATCATAGGCCGCAACGATACGCACATGGTCCTCCTCCTTCCAGCGTTGCCAGGTCTTGGTGACCAGATAGTGCGAGCCCCATGTCTCGACCGGCAGCATCTGTTGTTCTATATGGTCGCCACAGCACTCGTCGAGAGTGTTGGTTGCTTCGTGGCCGGCGAAGACCGCAATTGGCGCGTTTGCAGTGATGTGAGTGCCTGTGAGGTCGCCGTTCGACTCGTTTGATTCGATGTTTAGTACGTCACCGTGCTCGATGGTCACGGTGTAACTCTGTCCCTGTTTGACCTCTGGAATACCGCCCCCCGCGAGGGTGTTGCAGGTCGGCGTGAAGGTCACCTCAGTTGGCTCTGGCGAGACCCCGACCACGGTGAAGTAACCGCGGAATGTAGTTTCGTACTGCTTGTAGGTCACTACGTAGTACTCTGCGCCGAGGGCCGGACTTGGGAGTAGCAATGATGCATCGCCTGAGAAGACCTCCACTTTGTTCGACAGCGGGTTGAACTGGTAAGCGACGATGGGCCTAGACGCTGAGATTTTGAAGGCGTTCTTGCCGAGGCTAGTATCTTGGAGGCTCCAGGTAGCGGGCAATTCGAACTTGTGCAATGTGAGCGGCAGCAACGTCGCTGACAAGGTCTTCCCATCTGGGCTCGTGACGGTAACGTCAGCGGAAGAATCCACGTCGATATTGGATGCAACTACCGCGAACTGGGCGTGCTGGGCATCGTACCAGCCCTCTTCCGCGCTATCTAGGTCGACAGCGAAGAACTCGCAGCCAGAGTTATTTCCTCGCTTCGCTTCGCATGGGGAAATCGATTGGCATTGTCCGCTTATGCAGCTATCTGCATCTGCGCAACCGCCGCACGATCCGCCGCAGCCATCGGGCCCGCATAGTCTGCCCTCGCAGTTTGTGGTGCAATCTATCGCACACTGGCCATCCTGGCAGAAAGGGGTGGCTGTGGGGCACTTGCCGCACACACCGCCGCACCCGTCACCGCCGCATTCTTTGCCCAGGCATTCGGGCGCGCAAATAGCCGCTCCATCATTTTGCAAATCGAAACCTGCCAGAAGCTCCAGGGCGTCCGAGCCGGAAGAAGTGGTGTCATTCTTGCTGCATCCGAGCATGACTACTACCAATGAAAGACAGATGAGCATTGTTCTCAAACTTCATTCCTCCAAATGGACATTGATTCCGGGGCGATTATACGTTGGGCTTCTGGACTAAGCAACGACCTGGGATTCCGTTACGCTCAGAGGTGTGGAAGGTGGTATTCTTCAGCAATGCCCGGTCGTGGGGTGTGGACGTGGTCCTAGTCGGGTCACAACCTGGGGTATATCAACCAGATTCTCACATGGAGGATACGATAGGATATACAGGCAATGCCTGAGTTTCGGGTGTCGCTAGCCACGAGGATGGGACCACCTGATTGCCAGGAGCATGGGACCACCCAGTAGCGGGGTGGAGGGTACTACCGAGGGTTATGATCCTCTGGGGATCGTTGTCTGTCAATGTGCTTGTCATGGTGGGCACGGTAGTGCAATGGCGGGGGGTGTGGGGGGACGGCAGTCCCCCTGCGTCTTGTGGGCCTTGCCCCTTTGGGCAGGCCCGCCTCCCCGGGGAGGCGACAGAATTCTCACACTTACCCATCTGTTTCATTGCGGCTTTAGTCGCTCTCATTCTGTCCTCACGTCGGCTTCTGTCGTTTTCTGTAGGACTCGCCCTCGACGACAAGTTCGTAGGCCGAGTTGACGAGTCTGTCGATTGCACTCTGCGCTCTCAGCGGGTCGCTCATGGTGCTCAGCCATTCCTGCGGTTCCCGATTGGATGTCACGATGGTGGTGCCAGACCGGTGGCGTTCGAAGATGATCTCGTAGATGTCTCGGCTCTCGTCTGCAGTGAGCTGGTCGAGCCCGAAATCATCGAGGACAAGCAGGTCTACCGCGATGTAGCGTCGCATTTCCTGGTCATATGTGTGGTCCAGTCTGCTGGCCCTGAGCTGCTTGAGTAGCTTGTCAGTTCGACTCATGAGGGCGCTGCGACCACGTCGACAGGCAATATGGGCCAGGGAATTGGCCAGGAAGGTTTTGCCGACCCCGACAGGACCGAGGACAAGCAGGTTGTGGCCGTCGGCCATGAAGCGAAGGGTTTGCAGTTCAGCCCAGAGCTGACGGTCAAAGGTGACCCTGGCGGTGTCGTCCCAGGCCTCCACTACCATTGCCGGGTCTAGCATGGCTCGGCGTGCCCTGGTACGGGTGGAGAGCCGGGTCCTTCGTTCCACTTCGTCACTGAGGATTAGTTCCAGGAAGTCCTGGTACGCCAGGTGCTGCTGCAATGCCAGCATCAATCTCTCCGGCAGCGTCTCCAGCATGGGAGAGAGTTTGAGGGAGCGAAGATGCGTCTTCAGTTCTGGGCTGATG